>CAZISU010000098.1:0-10977 GCA_964541935.1 uncultured Planctomycetaceae bacterium
CGAGGCGGAAGTAGTTGCGGTGATTCATTCCGTCGCCTTCTTTTTGCTTGGCATTGCCAGCATGTGGGCCGTTGTTGCTTTTATTAATCATGGATATTCCCTTAGCCGGCACGGCCCTAAGATGTGCCTTTCGATTGGTGGTTTTTTGTATTGCGGTTTTTGCGTCTGGATGAATGAACGCGTGAGAGATCATTTGCGAACAGCAGCGGAAGCGGATGATTTACCGGCTGCACCGGTCGGATCGAGGCGTTTTCAGTTCACTTTGCGGGAATTGCTGGGAGCAATAGTGGTTTTGTCAATCATGGCGTCAATTGCCCGTTACACAATTCACGATGCAAATGTGAATTTCCGAGAGCATATTACCCGCGAAGAAGCGCCGGAAAATCTTTTTCAACTGCCCGAGGGTGCTAGCGACGTTTGCTATTATCTAAGTGATAGTGGATGCCTCGCCTTCGAGTTCACTGTCGACGAGGAGGGATTTTTTCGATGGACGGAAAACATTTTGGAAATATCATCGGCAAGCCCAACTGCATCCATCAGCAAGATACCGCAGGGCGACCCCTCCAAAATCGTTCAATATTATCATCTGAGACGCAATATACCGTTCAACGATGACAGCAAATACGCCCTGATTCAACAGGGATATTTCTGTGAGTATTCTAACGATGACGAGTGGTTCAGGCTCGGTTACGATACGGCAACCGGGCGGGCATATTATTGCGGTTCTGTTTTAAGCCAGCAACAGGGCCCTGAATAACGTTATCTTGTTAGCGTCCCTGGTGCGTCGCGGACGCACCCTACTTGCCTATCAGGCCCGTCACCGCTACGGCTGCTTGGCGGGTGATGATACCGCAGGGCTTGCCGGTGGTTTTGGGGATCGAAAACTGCGGGTGGCCGTCGATTTTGAAGAGCCACTGGTCGCCGCGGGGCTCGACTGCCAGGCGGTGCGGATTGCCGTCTTGGAACCAATCGCCAGAGGCCGTTTTGGCGTTGCTGATGCTCGACTTGCCGTCGACGCACTTGACTAGTTGCACGTGGTTGACCTTGCTCGTATTGCGACTGGTAGAGCTGCCCATCTGGTATTCGAGCGCGGTGTAGTTTTTGGTGTCTTTGAAGTTGAGCAGCAGCCCCACAACGTGTGGCGGGTTGCCGAATTTGCCGGTGAAACGATACTCGAAGCCGTTGGGCGAATTTTTGGTCGCGGTTGGCCAGAGGGCGAACGACGCCTTGCCGGCAGTCACATCGCCCTGGTAAAGGGCGTTTTGTTTGGGAGCATCGAACTGGGCGATTTTGTTAGTGACGAAGAGGATCTTGCCGCCGCGGGGATGCGGATGGGTTTCGTAGAGTACGGTTGCGATGGTGTCCTTGTCGAGTTGCACGCTGGCGGGGTAGGAACGGTCGCCGCCGATGGTGGGTGTGCCGTCGAAAATATCCAAGCTGTTTTCAACATCCCAGCTCTTGCCGCCGTCGCGCGAGACGACGAGTCGTTCGTCGCGGCGGTCGCGGAAAGAGAAACTGGCGACCAGGCGACCGTCATCGAGCGTGACCAGATCGGCCGGTGTATATTGCGAGGGGATGCCGCACATGACGGCGTTGGACCAGGTACGTCCGCCGTCGCTGGATGTGATTTGGAAAAGCTGCGGGTCGACGTTCGAGCGGATCAACGGCAGCAGACGCCCATCGGCGGTCATGGTAACGGCCGTTTCGTCGGCCAGGTTACGTTGCCCACGCGGGGTGGCGGCGATTTCGTCGAACTGGCCCGTGGTGGGATCGTAGATGGCGAAAAAACACGAAGCCGTGGGCGTGTTGGTCGATTCGCTGTAGGGGATCAGCCATTTTCCGTTGCCCAGGTCAATTGCCCGGCTGCGGGTATGCACGTTTTCGGTCTTGCTGACCTTGACCGGCTCGCTCCATGTGCGTCCCTCGTCTTTGCTGGTGAGCAGCCAGGCCCAATGGTGCGAACGGCGGCCTTTGGTGTTATGATACTTGTCGAAGATCACGCAAATCGTGCCGTCGTTCATGCAGGAAACGGCCGCGTTGCGATCGTCCATAGTGGGGTCGTCGTAGACCAGTTCCGGCTTGCTCCAGGTCTTCCCCAGATCGTGGGAACGGACCAGCATAACGCGACCGTCCTCGGATCGGCCACTGGCGTGTGTCATACCTTCTCGGTAGATGACCAGTAACGTCCCTTTTTTTGTCTTGCAGATGCCAGGGAAGGCCACGTGATTTTTGGAAACCACGGCTGCGGTGGCCTTGCGGTTGGGCTCGTGGCAAGCTAGCGGTTTAACCGACCAACTGCCGCCCACGAATTGCCAACCGGCGGGGAGTTCTGTGGATTGTTGCGAGACGATGGGGGTGAGATCGGCGGCGTTGGTGTGGGCTTGCGAGAAGAGACTGATGGCGAGCAGCAACGTGGCGATGATCGTGATGTAGGAGCGCATGGGGGGCGAGACCTTTCGATGTAGGGTGCGTCCGTGACGCACCAGGGGAGTCTAATCGGTGCGTCACGGACGCACCCTACCAGTTTAATGATCGAACGAGACGATCAAATCTTTCAGCAGGACTTTGCTTTTCTGCTTTTTGGTTAGTTTCAAGGTAAAACTATTAGTGCCGCGTTTGAGTGTGGCGGAATCAAGTGGATATTCGACCCAACGACCGTCGAGTTTGCCGACGGCGAGTTTGGTTCCGTTGACGGCGACGGTTATGTCGGCCGGGTTCTGTAAGCCTTCGACGCACAGCTTGAGCGTGACGGTGGCTTTAGTTTGCTGGGGATCGTCGAAAACGCCCAGCTCAATCTCGATGGGCTTCCCGAGCGCGAGAGTCTTGGGTTTATCCGGCAGGGGATAAGGACGTTTCATATATTTATTGCCGTCACGCAGCCAGTATCCAACGGCACGCGTGCCGCGCGATCCGGTCGTATAGATCTTGTCCATGCCGGCCAGTTCCGCGGGATCGCCAAGCTGGCGAAAGACGAGGGCCTTGGGATTGAAATAGTTAAACGTATAGATGCCGTCGACGCCGGACGCCCAGGCTTCGGCCGCGCGGCCGCGATAGCCTTCGATGGACTGGCGGGTTCTTTGTAGCTCCTTGTCGCGAAATCGCGACTCGCTCAGCCCGGCGTAGACCGGCACGTTGTATTTGTGGCCCAACTCGACACTCGTTTTCCAAGGTCCGAGTCGAAAGTACCCGCTGGGCGTCATGATATCTACCAGGCCTTCTTGCAGCCATTTTTCCACGTCCAAGCCGACCGCCCGACAGTAGTCGAGAGAATCGGGCACGCGTATGGCCAGGAGAATGGGCCGCCCGCGCCGCAAGGCGTGCCGATCGATGGCCTTGCGGATGCGGCGGACCACCGAGGTCATGGCGTCGCGTTCTTCTTGCGTGGCTTCTTTTCCGTGCAACGTCGACTTGAAAAATATCAGGTGTCGGAAATAGTCGAGCTCCACGCCGTCAATATCGTACTTTTCGGCCACCTCATCGAACCAACCTACGGTGCGGTCTTGGACCGTGGGGCTAAGATAATCGACACCCGACCAACGCCGTCCGCCGCCGCGATACTTGCCGCGATCTTTCCAGTTTCCGACGAGACAATCTGCGTGCGACTTTTTCCATGGGCTCATCATGGTGGGGTCGCCCGAGTCGTGCGTATCGTTCATGCGCAGCGACCAGAAGACCTCCATGTTGTTTTTGTGTCCGAAATCGACGAGCGTGCCCAACGAGTCGGGGCCGCCGTCTTTATCGAGGTAGGCGCCCCATTCCTTGTAACCATAGTCCGCGCCGGAGCGAAGATCGGCCGTGGGGCTCTTGTGCGTAAATGTTCCCCAGATGCCAGTGCAATAAAAGATCGCGTCGGTTTGCGTGCCGATCAGCGGCGTGGATCTGGTTTGCAGGAAGCCCTTGCGGGTTTTTTCCGAAGCCCCGCGCGAGTCGTTGCCGTCGTTGTTCATAATAACACGACGTTGCTTCCAAGCGGCCTTTTGACGAGCCGCTTTCAGCTCCTGGGCGTTGTTTATTTTAGCCGCAAGAGCCGGCGAGTCGGCTGCCGCGACGGCTATGAGTGTCGCGATAACTAGAAATAAACGGCTGGACAACTTTCGCATGATGTCTTTCCTTAGTTTGCCTTACGGGCGGCGGCGGGAACTTCGAAATCGAACGTGGTGGCTTCCTCGGGCAAGTCGATTTGAGTGAGGTAGTCGGGGAACAGGACCGTAGCCGTGCCTTCGCCACCACTCGCTTTAGTATACCCTGAAATCCGCACAATCAAAGGTCCGCTGACCGCGCCTCGTCCGAACTTGTCGGTGCGGTACACGCCGTCTTTAATCTCGCTGAATCCCTGCGGGCCTTTGTTTCCCTTGGAATTATCGGGCTCGAAAACAACCAGTCCGCTGGGGACCGGCTGCCCGTTGTAGACGACCTTTCCGCTGAGCGAGTATCTGGGAGGGCCGTCGCTGCCGCAGCCGCTGAGCGCGAGCAGGGCAACACACAATGCGAGGGCAGGAAGTTTTTGTATGGATATCGAAAACGGCATATAATTTCTCCGTATGCAGTAGTGGGTGGCAAGTTTATTTGACGACTTCCATTTCGCCCATATTCATACTACCTGCCGCACGATAGGCGGTCATGTCGACATTTTCCGAGATGAAGCTGACGCTGCCGTCGCATTTGGAGAAATTTGCTCCGCCGGGGTGCAGGCTGCTGAACGACGCCCAGCCAAAACGGTCGTATTGGGTATTGATGCCGTAGGCGATGGTTTTGCAACTGGAAACACAGCGCGATCCCAAGTTGGCGCCCGAGCCGCCGCTGGTGTTGTCGGTGGTGCCGAAGCCGACACCGCGAGCCCAACTGGCGCCGTCGCCGCCATCGGCCGGCCCGTAGCCAAAACCGACTGTTCCCATGCCCTTGTCGTTGGCGATCTCGCCCAGCAGAAAAGTGCTGGATGTTCCGTCCGAGATTTCGCCGATACGCACTTTCGAGTCTCTGCCGAGCGGGCCGTTGGTAGCCAGGTCTCCGCAGTTAGCCGGGCCGGGCAAGGCCGGATAATCGATGGCTGCGTTGAGCGGGTCGACCGAGCCGGCCACGCCGTAGTAGTGCGACGTAAAGGTTTGCTCCGTACCCACCTTGGACGAGCCGTGCGACGCCATTTTGAATGTGGCGCTAGGGCAAAAGAAATCGGCCACGGCCGTGAGGGCCGGCTCTTGCCTGAGCCCTATGTAGAAATCTCCTTCGCTGAAATCGAAGCGCTCGTAGAGGTCCACTTGCTCAATATAGGGCAAAACAAACACGTTCCAGGAAAGGTTGTTCGACAAGAGTGCCCCGGGCGGAAAATGGTTGTGGGCCGAATGATAGTTGTGCATGGACAACGACAATTGTTTCAAGCCGTTGGTGCATTGCAGCCGCCGAGCCGCCTCGCGGGCAGCCTGCACGGCCGGCAAGAGTAGCGCGATCAAGATGCCGATAATGGCAATCACAACCAACAGTTCGACCAGTGTGAAGCCGGCTTGGCGAGAGCCGCGAGTTTGCACGCCAGAGTTATTTGATAAAGGCATTTCCGTGCTTTCTCCAGAAATATCAGGTTCCGCTAGTATTCTGTAATAGCAAAAAGAATGGTACGGGTAGCCCCGATAGCTTGTCTATCGGGGCGGCGCAGCCGCACGAGGCATCAGCGAACGTCGTGAACTCCTCCTGTGCCTGTGGCACCCCGATAGCTTGTCTATCGGGGCTACCCATCGGTTGAAGCGTTACCTTCCCCTAACTCCTTTTCCTTCGAGTGGTTGCGGCCAAGGCCATTAGTCCGGCCATGGCCAGGACAAAAGTCGATGGTTCGGGTACCGATGCTGCCGGCGTGTCGGCTTGCCAATTGGTGGCCAGCAAGGTCGCATCCATGTCGTCGACGTTGCCGTCGAGGTTGAAATCGCCGTCTTTCCAGCGTTTGCCGGTTCCCTGCCAATTTGCGGCCAAAATCGCGGCATCGACGTCGTCGACCGTTTGGTCTCCGTTGGCGTCGCCCGGGATTACCTGAATATCCACGCCGGGAATGCAAGCATCGTAGTAGGTCGACTGGCTGCCGTTACCGGTCAGGCGGACGCCGCCAACCGAACCGACGTTGGCCGTGTCATAAAGAGCAAGGCCGGTAACCGTGATCCCGTTGAGGGTGGCATCGTAAGTATCGGCACCGACGACATACGTCTGCTCGAGCTTGTTCCAGGCATTCGGGAAAAACACTAATTCCGGTATCAACGCGTTGCCCGATCCGGAAACGGAGTTGAAGACAACGCCGCTCTGGTCAAGCAACAGGTGTGACAACAGTCCCTTGCTCTCGCTTACGATTCCCATCGCGGCAACCGGCGATCCCGCCTGCTCGCCACTTGAGATAAAAACCATTTCTTCCATCTGGATAACATCACCCGCGTTGGTCTGGGGCGCCGAGGTCATGGCAAGGGCGTGGGTGTAGTAGGACGTACGCATTACACGCACATAGTTGTCGCCTTGGAACGGCCCCGGATCGGGGCTGGTGAGCGAATTGGTGACCTGCACGTGCGTTGCTTGCCCATCGCCTTCATTGACGATCCAGGTTCCCACTCCGCCGGGATTGGTCGGGTCGGCATCCACGGACGGGTCCGCATACGGAAGGCTGCTGACCTCGGTTTCGCTCTCGAAATCAGTGGAAAAAATTACGGTGTCGGTGGTTACGTTGGTGATCGTGATGGCCCATGTGGGCATCGCGGACAATAAAAACGCCATGGCTGTAAGACAAATCATTACAGCAACAGGACGAGATAATACGCTTTTCATAGTCGCTACTCCTTCATCATACTCTTAATAGTGGGAAAATCGCTTTGAAGTGCCTCTTCTCTGCTGCTATTTTCTCCGCAAAACCAACAGTCCCAGTCCGGCACCCAGCAACATGATCATCGAGGTGGGCTCGGGTACGGGTACGCAGGCATCGTAGTATGTATTCAAGCCACCGTTGCCGGTCAGGCGGATACCGCCAACTGAACCGCCCGCGCCGGGATAGAGGCCAAGCCCCGTGACCGTGGTTCCGTTGAGAGTGGCGGAGTAAGTATCTGCTCCGACGACATACGTCTGTTCAAGTTTGTTCCACGCATTCGGCAGAAATTCCAAGTCCGGTACCAACACGTTGCCTGTTCCGGAAATAGAGTTATAGACAGCACCATTCTGGTCAAGCAACAGGTGTGTCAACAGGCCCTTGCTCTCGGTTACGATTCCCATCGCGGCAACCGGCAGTCCCGCCTGCTCGCCACTTGCGATATAAACCATTTCTTTCATATGAATAACGTCACCAGCGTTGGTCTGCGGTGCCGAGGTCATGGCGAAGGCGTGCGTGTAGTAGGACGTACGCATAACGCGGAGACAGTTGTCGCCCTCAAAGGCGCCCGGATCGGGGCTGGTGGCCGAACTGGTCACCTGCACGTGCGTCTCCTGCCCACTGCCTTCATTGACGACCCAGGTTCCTATCCCACCGGGATTGGTCGGATCGGCATCCACCGACGGGTCGGCAAATGGAAGGCTGCTGACCTCGGCTTCGCTCTCGAAATCCGTGTCGAAAATAACAGTGCCTGTACTCATGTTGGTGATCGTGATGGCCTGGGCAGGCATTACTGACAGCAAAACTGCCATGCAACCCATAACAATAACAGCAGATGATAATCTCTTCTTCATGGTCGCTACTCCTTCGAACTAAAACAACTTTCAAGGATGGTGAAAACAGTTACAAAGGCCTCTTCTCTGTTGCTGTTTAACTTAGCTTCAAGTCGCCCGCGATCATCAGACGCAAAACTATTCCGGCCGACTTGCGCATGTCGGTGCGGGCTCGCATCTCAGCGCCCTCGGAATCTCGCGATTTGATGAGTTCCAGCAGCGCCATATGGTCTCCGTGAACGCGGTTGAGGTGCTCGGCGCTGTGTTGCGAATCGGTCGATGGATGCGGGAACACGAAAAACACGTAGCGGCATTCGGTGACCAGCATTCGCAACTGGGGGATGATCCGCCGGTTGTGGCTGGCGTCGGCCAGGGCGAAGTGGAAGTGCTGGTCCAACTCCTGCCAACGCAAGTCGTGGCAATCGGGAATTTCCGAGGCCGCCTGTTGACAGATGATCTCCAGGCGGGCGATGTCCGTGGCCGAGGCCACCTGGGCGGCCGCACGCGCGGCCACGCCTTCCAGCACCTCGCGGTATTCGTAGAGATGCCGAACGTCGTCGGGCGAATAGTCTCTGATCCGCACGCTTTCTCCTTTGCCGCCGCCCACCAGGATGCCTTGACCTACCAGCCTCTTCAGCGATTCGCGAACCGGCACGCGGCTAACGCCCAACTCGCCGGCCAATTGCTCTTCGACCAGTTTGGAGCCCGGTTTGCGGTCTCCGCAGAAAACCAGATCCAAAATACCCTGGTAAACGCGATCGTCTTTCTTTTTCATTGCAACCTGCTACTGAAAACTGAGTTATTCGAGCAATTGCATGCCATGGAGTACAGCGGCTCGAATTTTTCGCTTGTCGTACACGACAGTATACAGGATCTCAGAATCGCGTCAAGCATTTTATTCGGGATATTCGTTATTGCGACGTAAGTATTATGCCTGATAGAGACTTAACGATTAAGGTAAAGCGATCAGTCCGGTAAAACGCCTGAACCATTAGTGGGGTTTTATTCACTTAACGACGTTACTCTGGAGAAAAGAAAAAGAATCTCCGGACGGGGCTAATGCCGAATACTGCTCATCCAGCGACGCGACTTCTTTGCTAGAATCCCGTTTGATCCAATTAATCCCGTCCAAACAAGTCAACTCGGGCGGGGCGTGCATAAGGTAGGAGGGACGAACGTGTCGCGAATGATATCGCTGATCGTGTTGGTGGCAATTCTGATTGCAATTGCCATTATGTTTTTTGACGTAATGTCGAGCTTTATCTTGCCCATCTTTCTGGCCCTGCTGCTGGTCGTTATGTTCCGCCCGCTGCAGCAATGGGTTTTGGGGAGATGCAAGGGGCACGTGCGGATTGCGGCCGGGCTGACCACGCTCTCGATCTTGTTTATCGCGCTGATACCGCTGGTGTTTATACTCTGGCAGGCCACTCTGCAAGCGATATGGGTTTACGATATCGTTTTCGAGGGAAGAGGCGATCCGGCCATCCACGCCAAAATGCCGGACACCGTATCGGACGATGTCAAATCGCAAACGAACGCTATAGAAAAAGCTAAAACAGTCAAAAGCGACTCCGAACACAAGCCAAATCCTCGCTCCGTCGAGTCTTTGGCCGACCACTTTGCAGACGAGGTCGTCAGGTTGAGTGAGCGCAGCATGGGACAAAAGCTCGATGCCGAGAAAGTTCGACCCGTGCTGCAGGATACAGTAATTCCCAAGCTGAAGTCGTGGATGGCACCGGTGGCCGTCAGCACAACTCAGTTCGTGGTCCACTTTGCCGTCGGGCTGTGCGTGATGGTGATTGCTCTGTACTATTTCTTCGCCGACGGGCCGGCCATGATGGATTCGATCATGCGGCTTTCGCCGTTGGATACGGTGTACGTCAAACAACTGATCCAAGAGTTCGACAAAAGTTCGCGGGCGGTGGTTCTAGCTACCTTGATCTCGGCCGTGGCACAGGGCGTGCTGGCGGGATTCGGCTATTATTTCGCCGGTTTAGACAGCATTTTTCTGCTCACGTTCCTGACCATGCTGATGGCCATGATCCCCTTCGTAGGCTCGACCGGCGTTTGGCTGCCGGTCTGTTTGTGGTTGAATTTCTACGCAGGACACACCGGCGCGGCCATCGGGCTGTTCATCTACGGGGCCTTAGTCGTTTCGCTCATAGACAACCTGCTAAAACCGTTCATCCTGCACGGCTCGGCAAATTTGCACCCGCTGCTGGCGCTCTTGAGCGTCCTGGGCGGCGTCGAGGCCCTGGGCCCCATCGGAATTTTCGTGGGCCCCATGGTCGTTTCCTTCATGCAAGCCCTGCTGGTCATGCTACAAAAAGAACTGGAGCGGATGCGGCTGAAGGAGCCCGGAGTAGCTGGAAAAGGCTTTTGAGCCATGAACAATAATACTAGCCCGAAGCGCAAGCGAGGGACGGGCAGCGAGGGACGGGCAAGCAAAACGAAACGTTTCGCCTCCCTCCCTCGCTTGCGCTTCGGGTTAGTGTTTCCGCGTCCCCTCAATAAGGTACATTTGCACTGAGCATAAAAACGAACACGACGTCACATGGACCGTTCCGGGCCGGATTGGCTGGTTTTTCCCGCTATTTTCCGTTTAATCGTAAAAAACGGTCTATTCGGCACCTAGGCCCGTGCTTTACGAAGCTTGGCATTTTTTCAGCAAAACCGTACACTTAAAGTAATGGAAAAGAGGTAAAAAAATGCCGCAAGCAATTGTCGATCCGGAAGAACTTCGCCGCTTTGCGCGGAATCTGCACAGATTCAATACGGATGTGCAGGACCGCTTGTCTTCGTTATCCACTCAGCTTTCCACGCTGGGTAGAACGTGGCGCGATCAGGAACAGAAGAAATTTTCCGAAGAATTCGAGCAGCAGATCAAGTCGATTTCCCGTTTCGTGGAGATGACCGAGGGGCACATTCCCAACCTGTTGCGCAAGGCCGAACTCATCGACCAGTACCTACAAAGATAAGGTCCATGCGATGAGTCCATCCGCCAAGCTGACTTCCATAGACGCCGTCGAGAACATGTCCCTTGCGATTACGCAGTTCGGCGAAGAGGTTGCCGCTGCCTTGGACCAGTTGGACATCGAGTCGAAGCGCGCGCTGGAATGGATTCGACGCGATCGAAAGCAGCATTGGACCACGCAGGTGCGTCGCAATCGCGACGGGGTTTCCGAAGCCCGTTCGGAACTTGAACGAGCCCTGACGTACCGTGGCGTGGCCGGCCAGCGACCGGCATGTCGCGAGGAACGGGCCGAGTTGGAAAAAATGAAGCGGCGTCTGCATATCTCGGAGGGTAAAATCGAAGCC
>CAZISU010000099.1:0-10975 GCA_964541935.1 uncultured Planctomycetaceae bacterium
CAAATCAACGTTGGCAAGCTCTGCAATCAGAGTTGCACGCATTGCCACGTAGGAGGCGGGCCGGATCGTAGCGAGATCATGTCAAGAGACGTAATGCAGGCCTGTATAGATGTGTTGGCCACAAAGCAGATTCCCACTGTAGACATAACCGGCGGCGCGCCGGAAATGAATCCGCACTTCCGTTTTTTAGTCGAGGAAGTACACAAACTGGGGCTAAGGATAATCGACCGCTCGAACCTGACGATACTCGTCAGCCCCGGCTACGAGGATATGGCTGACTTTCTGGCAAAACACGGCGTTGTGGTCTTCGCGTCGTTGCCGTGTTATAGCGATGCTAATGTCGACGCACAACGTGGTCCCGACGTGTTCAGGCGGTCGATCGAGGCCATTCGAATGCTCAACATTTTCGGCTACGGGATCGCAGGCAGCGGGCTCGAGCTGGTTCTGGTTTACAATCCCTTGGGGCCGACTCTTCCGCCCGCACAGGAAGCTTTGCAAGCGGCCTATCAGCAGGAATTGCAATCCCGATACGGTGTGGTGTTCAACAGATTGGTCACTATCGGCAACTGTCCTATCAACCGCTTTCGCGATGAATTGATCCGCAACGGCCAGTACGACAAGTATCTGGACATGCTCGTGTCGGCTTTCAATCCAGCGGCGGCCGAGAAAGTAATGTGTCGCACAATGTTCTCAGTCGACTGGCGGGGGCAGTTGTACGATTGCGACTTCAACCAAGCCTTGGAACTCGGGCTGCAAGCTGGGTTGCCGACGAACATACGCGATTTTGATTTCCAGGCACTTTCGCATCGCCTCATATCGTGTGCCCAGCACTGCTACGCATGCACGGCCGGGGCCGGGTCGAGTTGCCAGGGCGCAGTCTTGACGTAAAAAGAAACAGGGGCCACCAGCATGCGCGATCTGAGCTACGTCACGGTAGTGATTCCAGCCTACAACGAAGAATCCTCACTGTCACTGGTGTTGGGCGATCTTCCTACTGTCGGACGCGTGATCGTGGTTAACAACGGATCTACCGACGCTACTGCCGCCACGGCCCTTCAATGCGGAGCCGCGGTTGTGGACGAACCCCAGCGGGGGTACGGTTCCGCTTGCCTACGTGGATTATCGGCCATCGCAGAATCTATTAAGGACGGCCATACGCCGCCGGGCGTAGTCGTCTTTCTCGATGCCGACTACAGCGACCACCCCGAGTTGCTGCGGAGCCTGGTAGAGCCCATTCACAACGGCCGGGCGGATTTTGTGCTCGGCTCGCGATCTCTTGGCGATCGTGAAGCTGGAGCAATGCCGGCGCAAAGCCTATGGGGCAACCGCCTGGCTTGCTTTCTAATGGGGCGGTTGTTTGCAGCTCAATATACAGACCTGGGACCGTTTCGTGCTATCGATTATCAATCGCTAAGAGAACTGAACATGAGCGACCGCGACTTCGGCTGGACCGTTGAAATGCAAATCAAAGCCGCCCAAGCCGGGTTGCGAACGGTAGAAATTCCCGTGCCCTATCGCCGACGTATCGGACGTAGCAAAATCAGCGGCACGCTTTCCGGGACGATCAAAGCCGGAACAAAAATCCTTTACACTATCGCCAAACATGGCTTCTCGCGGCAGCCGCGCCAACAAGCACATCGCCGCGTGGATTCACTTCGAGCCAGGCATAGCCCCATGGAGTAGTGATTTGGAAGGTCGACCAATAAAAATCGGAAAAGCGCTCCATAATCGCATCCCACAAGGCAATTTGGGGCTGGTACTCCTCGTCGTCATCGCATGTGTATCTACCCTGATCTATATCACTATTGCCGTGCTCAGTCGTAATTTCACCTATGGAATCGATCCGCTCGAACGTCCCATACTCACGGTCCTCGGCTTGTTTGCGGTGCTGTTTGCCGGATACCTTGCCGCGATCTGGATCGCGGTTCGTATTCCTACGGATTCAGATTACAATGGCTTGCGTTTGTTGGGGGTGATCGTAGCCGCCAGCGTCATATTGCGTCTTGCGCTGGTTTTCTCCTGGCCGATCCTGGAAATCGACATCTACCGTTATTTATGGGATGGCGAGGTCGCGGCGCATGGCGAAAACCCTTACCGATACAGCCCACAGCAAGTACTCGACGCGAATGACGCGGCCGAACGTCCACAACAACTCGCTCGGCTAGTACAATTGAGCGATTCTTCGCCCGCGATAAAAACAATTCTCACCCGCGTACACTACGAGAATCTTCCGACGATCTACCCGCCCGTCAGCCAAGCTGTTTTTGCGTTCTGCTCAAAAATTACGCCCAGCGCCGCAAGCGTTTTTCAGCACCTCTTGATTATGAAAATCGTATTTGTGTTATTCGACCTGGGCACCCTGGCGGTCGTGATAGCCTTGCTGCATCTTGCCGGTCGCCACATCGGCTGGTCGGTGGCCTATGGTTGGTGCCCGCTGGTTATCAAAGAGACGGCCAACAGCGGGCACATGGACTCGATTGCCGTATTTCTGACTGCCGTGGCGATATTGATCGCGGCTCGCGCGCTGTTCCATCGTAGATTGTCCCAATGGTCCGGCTTGGGAATGACGGCTGCGGCCGTGCTAGCTCTGGCCGTGGGGGCCAAGCTCTATGCGCTGGTTCTTGTGCCGCTGTTCGCCGCGAGTTGGGCCCGACGCTTCGGTTGGCTGCAAACGGCTGCCGCGGGCGCAGTTTTCGTGGCCGTTTGCGCGGTGGTGTTTTGGCCGATGCTGACTGGCTTGAACGAAGAACCTCCCCCGCGCGACATTAATCAGGCCGACCAGTCGCGGGCCGCAGGCGTTTCACCCCAGAGCACGGCAGCACAGGCACCTGGACGAAGCCTCAAAGTGTACATGAGCCGCTGGGAAATGAACGATTTCGTATTTATGCTGGTTTTCGAAAATTTGCGGCCAAACGGCGAAAGGCGTCGCGATCAACTCCCATGGTTCGTATTGTTGCCCGACTCGTGGCGTGAGGCTATCTCGGGACGTCCGGCGGAGTGGTTCGACATCAAGCCTTCAGCCGCCGCATTCATGCTTGCTCGTATCGTTATCGGCGTTGTCTTTTTGGCCGTGGTTGGCGTTTTGACGTGGCATGCGACAAAGCATCTTGAAATCGGGTATTGGCTACAGGCGGCCTTCCTGACCATCGCCTGGCTATGGCTGCTCTCGCCCACGCAATATCCCTGGTATTGGCTCTGGGCAATGCCGCTGGTGATGTTCGCGCGTGGCAGGCTCTGGCTGTTGGTCAGCGGCCTGGCATTGCTCTACTATCTCCGCTTCTGGCTGGCCGCCAACTGGCCTGTTGATCCCGTGCCCGCAAGCAGTTACCCGGGAACACTAACATTCGACTACATTTTCACCTGGCTGGAATTTTTACCTTGGTTTCTTCTGCTGGCATTCTTCGCCGCATTTCATCGTTTCACAAGTTCCGGTCCCTTGGAAGAATTGAAGGTTACTGCATCACGGCTTATCATCTTCACCCGCTTTCCACAAAAGGGCAAGACAAAAACACGACTAATCCCGACTCTGGGTGCCCAGGGCGCTGCCGATCTGCAACGTGACATGACCCGCAAAACTATCGCCTGGGCAGAAAAGCTAGAAACGGCCGAGTCGGCCACGGTCGAGGTTTACCACAAAGGCGGCAACGAGCTGCTCATGCAGCAAATGTTCGGCGATAAATTGCCCTACCGCTTGCAAATCGGCGACGGGCTGGGCGCGCGACTCGCCGAAGCATTCAGCACGGCATTTCGCTCGGGCGCGCGTCGCGTGGTGGCTATCGGCACAGATTGCCCCGGACTGTCCCGCCCGCTGGTGGAATATGCCTTGAAGCAACTGGCCGGAAACGACTTGGTTATCGGCCCGGCCACCGACGGGGGCTATTATCTAATCGGCCTGGCCCGCGATATCCCCCAGCTCTTTGCCGATGTACCATGGGGAAGCGGTGACGTATTTTACACGACACTCCGCAAAGCCGAAGAATTACGCCTCTCGGTCGCAACACTCGAAAAGCTCCGCGACATCGATCGGCCCGAGGATCTCGATTTTCTTAATATGGTCGAACGCGGCAAGCAGGTCCAGCGTGGCAAAGAGCAAATCTCGGTGATTATCCCCACCTTCAACGAAGATCGTGATATGCTCGAAAAAACCATCCGCTCAACCCGTCAAGCCGAAAACATCGAAACCATTATCGTCAGCCCGCATTCCAGCAAAGCACTACGGGAATTGGCCCATGCCCATGCCGCGCGGCTGCTCAGAGCACCCAAAGGTCGCGCGCGGCAAATGAACGCCGGAGCGACCGCCGCACGAGGACAAATCCTGCTCTTCCTGCACGCCGATACTCGCTTGCCCAATAATTTCGACCGACATGTCCGTAGTATCTTGGAAAAACCGGACGTGGCGGCCGGGTCTTTTCGGCTCGAAATCGAGGGGGCCACAGGCTCGCTTGCTTGGATCGCACGCATAGCCAATCTGCGCGCCCGTCTGCTGCATATGCCATATGGCGACCAGGCCATCTTCGTGCGGGCCGAAACGTTCCAAAGGCTGGGCGGGTACCCCGACGTACCAATCCTCGAAGATGTCGAACTTATACGTCACCTCAGCCAAAGCGGACGCGTGGAAATTGCTTGCCCCGCGGTCGTCACCTCGGCCCGCCGTTGGAACAAGCTCGGAGCGTGGCGAACCACAATAATCAACCAGGAAATCATGGCCGGCTATTACCTGGGTGTTTCGAAGCAGCGCCTGGCAAGCTGGTACAACGTCAGAAGCGACGAATAGCCTAGCTTCGAAACCCCATGATGACTATTATCAAACCGGCTCTAAAAGTTCTTGTTTGGCCGCATCCACAATCCGATCGATCTCGCGCAACAGTGCAGGCTCTGTTTCGATGGGTTCCTGTTCGGCCACAAGCTTTCGCCACGCCTCGTCCGCTTGCTTGAGGATGCGCTCATCACCACAATCGGGCGTGGCGGCATGATCGCACTGAGTACGGTCAAACAGACGTGAATTCCAACCAACCTGTCGGAAGTGATTAAGCGTGTGCTCCGTGTCCAGATAGTTTCGGCGAGCGCAGAACCCCAACTCTTCGATCAAATCGAGGCACATTGTTTCATCGGTCACTTCCATGCCTTGATGGAACTTATACAAGGCCTCGTTCACGTCGAGATCTATCATGGCCTGCGTCGGCGAAAATACGGCGGCGTTGTCCAACGCTCCGATTGCCAGCGGCAGGCTGACCGTCGCGCCAAAGGCCATCTGACGGAAGACTTTCATCGTTGCCGCCTGTACACCCGGAGCTTTAGCCTCGACGTAGCCCGGCTCGACGTTATGCACGATACCAAGTTTTGTCCGCAACAACTGGTGCAAGGCCGCATCAGTGAGGATGGCAGCCGGCGTTGCATAGCATACCTGGGTTGTGCGCATATCCATCTCAGCACTGATGCTGGTCGAAAAATAGTAGATCTCTGGATCTATCAGCGTTGTGGCGGTCATGCAACCCAGAATTTCGGCCGCGGCAATGATTGCGCTTCCCGCCGGTGTCATCGGCGTGGTCGCGCCCAAAATCGGCATGGGCGCGAAGTTTACGGGAAAGCCATACTTCAAGGCCTCTTTGAGAACTTCACAGGATCGCGTGTCGATCTTCAACGGAGAGGTCGTACAGTAAGCCGCGACGAAGATTGGCGGCTTGGTTCGCATAACTTGCTGATCGCCATCGCAAGCCAAGGCGGCCAATTCGGCCAGGTATTTGACCTCTTGTCCGCAACTTGTGCCAACCCAACCTGGTTTTTTCGTATGCAACAACAATAGACGCGCTGACTCTATGGTTTCGATCCGCGGTTCAAAGTCGTCACAGATAAACGGCGAGTTTATGGCATCTACGCACTCCAAGGCGTTGCCCAATTTTATCGCCTCAATCTGGTCCTGAACCGTGGGCTTGCGGTATCTTTGCTGGGGATAATCGAATATCCACGGCGTCGCATAGCCATAGTCGACTGCAAAGTGTGCGGGAGCCGCAATTGCGTCGTCGGGCAACTCGCCGCAGAACGGGTATGACAAAGAGGAGCGGACCATCTTGTAGCGGCCACGTTGCGCGGCGATTTGTTTATCCACCAATTCGGGCTTAAACCACGCGCGGCTAGCTGCAAAATCCACTTTGCAACCCGCATCGGCCAACGCCCGCAAGAGGAAATCACCCTGGATCTGTAATCCCGTCCGCTCTAGAACTTGCAGTGCGCCTTGATAGAGACGCTCCATCTGTTCCTCATTAATTACACGAAGATATCCCTGAAGCATACTTTTTCCTTACAATTCGTTTTCCAAAGGCAATTTAACGGGCTGGCCGCCGCTAGCAATAGATTGGTCAATTGCCAAAATTAATTCATGAGTGTGGTAACAATCCGCGATGCTGCAATGCGACTCGCGATTATCACGGATGCAATCCACGAAGTGGTCTATTTCTGCATCGAAGGGATGGTGCTGCACGTCACCGGAGTCCAGATGCAGTGTTTTCATCTCAGTCCACCCGGTCTGGCCGGGCAAAAGCGTTTTGGACCAGACGCGGTTATCGCGAAGCGTGCCTTCGGTGCCTAGCAGATCAATGTTGAATTGGTACGGCATCTCGCAGTCGAACATGGCCGAGGTCGTGCCGATCGCGCCCCCGCGAAACTTGCACACGGCCGCCACGTTCGCGTCGAATTCAAAGAGGCCCTTCTTGTTATTGGAAACGGCCGTGACTTCCGCAACCTCGTCGCCCACCAACCACCGCATCACGTCCACAGCGTGGCAGCCGGCTAAAAGCATTGTGCTGCCGCCAATGGACTTAGTGCGTCCCCATTCGAAACCGCTCCACCAAGGCCCAAGCCCGTGCCAATACTTGGTATCCACGCCGAACACCTCGCCGATGGCGCCCGCGTCCAGCAATGATTTAAGATTTTGCACGAGCGGGTTCCAGCGGGCGACGAAGCCGACCACGCTCTTCACGCCGTTGTTGACCACCGCATCCCGCAGCAAATGATTTTCCTGCATGGACAAACACATGGGCTTTTCCATCAGAATGTGCTTACCAGCCTCGGCCGCCGCCACGCCTTGTGGTGTGTGAACGTGGTTTGGACCACTGATGTTGATGATGTCCACTTGCGGATCGCCTAAAATATCCTCATATTCCTGATGGACTTGGCATTCTAAACCCAGTTCGTCCACCAGTTTCTCCGCGCTTTCCCGCGTGCGGCTGCCGACTGAGACGATGCGGCAGTGAGGATTCTTTTTCCAACTTTCCGCGTGGGCACGGGCTACCCAACCCGCGCCGTGAATTGCTACACCAAGCTTCCTGTCTTCCATCTCTTCTCCTTTTTGCGAAAGAGGGCCACGAAATTCCGCTCTACTACTTAGATTCGGACCAGGGCGACGGGCCCTCTTTGTAGGTAACCAACTCGATAACCGCTCCGTCTTCTGTTTGGTAGAATCCGGCCACGGCAAACCCCGCGTCGAACGGTTCCAGCAAAACCTTTAATCCTTGAGAAGCTTCGCGGATAGCCTCGACACTTTCCACCCGATACCCGACGTGCGGCTGCTCCCGCAAGGGCCCGCTTACCGGACTGTCGGGCTCGAATCTAAGCCACTCGACCCCAAACGGATGGTCCGCGGAATTAGTAATCCAAACGCGTGTCGCCTCGACAAATATCGCCCCGGGTTTCTTCTCGTTTGTTACAATTCCAACATGATCGAATTCCAATGTCTTTCCTCCCAAGTGCGAAATTTGAAGATGCCAACCACTTCCTTCTTCGCAGCATAGCAATCGGCCGGGAAAAGTCGTGCATTTCTCTTCGCCGGTCAAAAATGAACAGCCGGCGAGTGTTGAAACTGGCAGATTTCATGAGAATAGGCAAGATTTACCAGTTAGCGAGTATAGAAAAGGCTTGCTTGTCTACTGAAATTGAGATACAAAAACTATTATCGACAAACTGTTTCTAACCAGCCGAACGCTATATCCCTGATGGCACAGCACACTCCTCGCTACCAGATCAGTCACAAGGTCAGTTTTCAAGCCGATAAGTGCGTGGCCCTGGAACAAGGCGCCGATGCCGGCCAAGTTCGCGTCGAGGCCTTAGCTCGGGGGCGCTATCAGGGCAAATTGCTGGCGCCAAATGACTTGCCGGGTGTTTGCTCGGTCGGTTTTTGGGACGCAGCGCGTGAGCAAGACTGGGGTATCGATTGGCAGCGCAACGAGGGCATCGAGCTGACACTGCTGGAAGCCGGTCGCGCCGAATTTGCTCTGGATGAGCAAAGAACTCTCCTGGCCCCGGGCCAAATGACCATTACCCGCCCCTGGCAGCGACACCAGATCGGCGGTCCACATTTAGCCGCCAGCCGCCTACATTGGATGGTTCTCGACGTCGGCGTGCGTCGTCCCAACCAGGATTGGCACTGGCCCCCCTGGCTGACCATGACCGAAAGCGATCGCAAGGAACTGACCAATATCCTCCGGCACAGTGAGCAACCGGTCTGGCGGGGCGATGCTGAAATACGACACTGTTTCCAGCTAATTGCACAAGCCGTCGAAAGTGATGAATCGGGCAGCAATATTTCCAGATTGACCGTGCGGCTGAACGAGCTTTTTGTGCTTATCTTGGATATGTTTCGATCCAATCCGATGCCACTCAATAAATCGCTCTCAGGCTCTCGGCAAACCGTAGAGCTTTTTCTCGACGATCTGGCCGAAAACATGGCCACCTTGGAACAGCCCTGGACTCTTCGTTCCATGGCCAAAACGTGTGGGTTGGGCGTTACCAAGTTCGTCGAAGAATGCCGCGAAATCACCAACCTCTCGCCGGTCCAGTATCTCAGGGCCTGTCGTATTCGGGCCGCCGGGGAGCTTCTTCGCACACAACCGGAAAAAGGAGTGACGGAAATCGCCATGTCCTGCGGCTTTTCTTCAAGCCAGTATTTCGCCACCGTTTTCCGTCGCGAAACCGGCATCTCGCCAGGCGAGTTTCGCGAAAATTGAAATTACCAGTCGCTTCAACCCCCAAGTTACGGCTAAACAAAACCCGCTTTACTTGCCTCGTGGTATGCACATTACCCCCCCTGCAAGAGCAATTACCCAAAAGCGAGTGACCGATCATAATTAGGGTTTAGGTCATTGCGTAAAAAGTCGCGCCGTGGCTGGTAACAAGCACAAAGTTGTCCGTCGAATGTTCTTGCTAGAGTATTAGGCGCGCGGAGATAGTATCAGAGTGAGTGAGTCTCAACGGCTATTGTTAAGTGGGAACGAAGCGATTGCTTTGGCCGCACGTCATTTTGGAGTTGCACTAGGAACCGGATACCCTGGAACCCCGTCGACCGAAATCCTGGAAGCTTTTTCCAAGTTCGGCGGCCACGCGCAATGGGCTCCCAACGAAAAAGTTGCTCTGGAAGTTGGCATCGGAGCGGCTTTTGCCTCTGCCCCCGTGATCGTCACGATGAAACACGTCGGCCTCAACGTAGCGGCCGACGCGTTGTTCACATTCGCCTATACGGGCACTACCGGCCCGCTATTGATCGTTTCGGCCGACGATCCCGGTATGGCGTCGAGCCAGAACGAGCAGGACAACCGGCGTTTCGCGGTGGCGGCCGGCGTTCCAATGCTCGAACCTTGCGATTCGCAAGAGGCATATGACTATGCCCGCGAGGGCTTGGAACTCTCGGCGCGTTTTGGTATCCCCGTTCTCCTGAGAGTCACGACTCGCATCTGCCATTCGAAAACGGTGGTTCTCACCAGCGGGGCAGACGTTGAACCATCCCCGGGCAATTTCGAGCGCGACATATCTGCCCGCGTGATGATTCCATCCAATGCCCGTCCGGCACATCGTCGGCTGCGAAAAAAACTGGCCGAGATTGCCGAATTTAACGAGGTCAGCCATCTCAATCAGGTTACCGAGGGCGCGGACAACTCTCTGGGCATCATAACGTCCGGAATTGCCGCAATGCACGTTCGCGAGGCCGCACCCCAGGCCGCGGTTTTTAAGATCGGCACAAGCTACCCGCTACCGCTGGAACAGATCCGCCGTTTTGCCGACAGTGTCGAACGCTGCGTGGTCATCGAAGAAGGCGATCCCTATTTGGTAGAACAGCTTCGCACGGCCGGTATCGAGGTCGAGGGCAAGCAGGAAATGTACCGCTTCGGCGAATTGAACGTCAATCGCGTGCATCGCATCTTGGACGGCAACACGACCCCCGAAGCGGTTCCTCCACGCGGCAAGCCGCCCGCGCTTTGCACGGGCTGCCCGCATCGGCGTGTTTTCGAGATGCTCCGCGAGATGAATTGTATCGTGATGGGCGACATCGGCTGCTATTCACTTGGTGTTTTGCCGCCGTTTACAGCCATGGATTCGCTCGTGTGCATGGGCGCGAGCATCGGCATGGGCCTAGGCGCTCGCCACGTTTTGCCGCAAGACCAGGCCCGTCGGGTTGTGAGCGTGATCGGCGACAGTACGTTTATGCATAGCGGCATTACCGGCCTGGTGGAAATGGCATACAACCGCCCGCCGACCGGACACGTCGTACTGATTTTGGACAACGCCACCACAGCAATGACCGGCTTGCAAGAGCACCCCGGCACGGGCCGGTCTCTCGATAACGAAGCGGCCCACAAAATCAGCTACGAAGATCTCGCCCGTTCGCTGGGCATCGAGAATGTTTATGTATTTGATCCGACCAAGCAGTCCGAACAACTTGAAAACACACTCCGCGAGTGTCTCGATGGTTCGGAGTTGAATGTCATCATAGCCCGCCGCCCGTGCATTTTAGCATTGGCAAAACACAAGCGACTGGAAGAGGAAAAGTCCACATGATAAAAAGCGTGGAAACCAACAGAACCACCAACATCGTAATCGCCGGCCTGGGCGGGCAGGGCGTGCTGAAAGCCTCTGACATTTTGGCCGAAGCCGCCTTTGCGTCCGGTCTCGACACCAAAAAGGCTGAAGTCCACGGCATGAGCCAGCG
>CAZISU010000100.1:0-10920 GCA_964541935.1 uncultured Planctomycetaceae bacterium
CGGGCATCGACCGTTCGACGGCCCGACAGATCTTCCGCGGTTTCTCCAAATCGGCCAAAGACGCGGCCCATTCGGCCCCCGGCATCGGGCTGGGGTTGGCATTGAGCCGCCGACTGGCACGCGACATGGGTGCCACGTTAAGGCTAGATGATAACAGTGACGCCGGTGCGTGTTTCGTGCTGGGGCTAAGGATGGTAGAATGAATTCGTCGGGTGCGTCCGCGACGCACCAACAATAGATGGAGCCTTTGCATTATCGCCACGGATACACGCCATGCTCGTTACTCCCCAAATAAATCGCCACAACCAACATATGTCCATTGCCGTCGCGTCCGCTACCGTGGCCACGTTTGCGGTACTGGGGTGGTTTTTTCCATGGTGCTGGCCGGGCGTAGTTTTGGGGCCGTTGCTGTATTGGTGGATGCGGCGCGACTGTAAACGCCGCCTGCATGTCATGGCGCAACCCTTCCCCAGCGTTTGGGAAGGAGTCCTGCGGTCGCGAGTTGCCTATTTCAACGCCTTGGACGAGATGAAACAGAAGCGGTTTCGCCAACTGCTTAAGATCTTTCTGGACGAAACCCGCATCACCGGCATCCGCACCGACGTCGATGAAACCACGCGCGTACTGGTCGCCGCCAGCGCCATCATTCCCGTCTTCAATTTCCCGCACTGGGAGTATTTGCGGCTGGGCGAAGTGCTCATCTACCCGGGCAGCTTCAACGCCAACTATCAGACCGACGACGACGGCAAGACAAACCGTGAAGGGCAACCCGACGTGTTGGGCATGGTGGGCGCGGGTCATCTCAGCGGCGTCATGATCCTTTCCAAGCCGTCGCTGATCGCGGGCTTCGACATCGGCAACGACAAACAGAACGTGGGCATCCACGAATTCGCCCACCTGCTCGACCGTGGCGACGGCGCCATCGACGGCATCCCGCCCGGCGTACCCGCCGACCTGGCCCGCTCGTGGATCGCGTGGGTGGCCCAGGAATTGGCAAACCCGCCCGACAAACGCACGCACATCAACCCCTACGCCTACACCAACGAGGCCGAATATTTCGCCGTGCTGGTGGAATACTTTTTCGAAGCACCCGAGGCCTTGAAGGAAAAGAACCCGCAGCTTTACGCCATGCTCGAAAAGATGATCCGCCAGGATACGGCGTCATTTCTTCCCGGCGTTACGAAATTCCGTGCACGCCGCATCGGCCGCAACAGTCGATGTCCCTGCGGCAGTGGGAAGAAATATAAGAAATGCTGCTTGCGGCTGGCTAGGCAAGGGCTGCCGAAGTGAGGTGGCACTACTGTGTTTCAACCGTCTCTTACGACGCCTTATGCTCCGGCGATTCCAGCCCTACGGCCAGCACGGCCAGATCCGCCGGTGTGATTCCGCTTAGGCGGCCGGCTTGGGCCAAGTCGCTGGGGCGGAATTGTTCTAGGCTTTCGCGGGCTTCGGCGCGCAAGTGCGTCAGACGGGTGTATTGGAAGCCCTCGGGGATGCGGCAGCGGGCCAGGCGGCGTTGGCGGGCTATGTCTACTTCTTGGCGGGCGATATAGCCGGCGTATTTTACGTCGTAGGTTACTTGCTCGGCCACGCGCGGCGCGAGCGAGCCCAACGACGGTTGCAGTTCCAACACTTCGCCCCAGGTAGTTTGCGGACGGCGTAGAAACTTAGCCAACGTGCCGGTCGAAAGCCTCTTTGTTTCTAATAGCGCGACGGCAGCGGCAATCTGCCGTTCTTTCTCTTGCACTCGGCCGAGTCGGCCGTTGTCGACCAGTCCCAGGCGGTTGCCCAAGGGGCTTAAGCGGCGGTCGGCGTTGTCCTGACGCAGCCGCAGACGGTGCTCGGCCCGCGAGGTGAACATGCGATAGGGTTCGTTGACGCCGCGCGTGATCAGATCGTCGATCATCACGCCAATGTAGGCCTGATCGCGGTCCAGCACCAACGGCTCTTCGTCGCGGAGGGCCAGCACGGCGTTGGCGCCGGCCACAAGCCCCTGCGCGCCGGCCTCTTCGTAGCCGGTGGTGCCGTTGACTTGCCCGGCCAGATAAAGCCCCGTCACAAGCTTGGTTTCTAGCGTCGAGCGGAGCTGTTCGGGCGGAACGTAGTCGTACTCGATAGCATACCCGTAGCGAATAATTTCGGCCCGTTCCAGCCCGGGGATGAGACGCACGATTTTATCCTGCACGTCGCGGGGTAGGCTGGTAGGCAGGCCGTTGAGATAAATCTCGTGCGTGCGTCGCCCCTCGGGCTCAATGAACAACTGGTGCTTCTGCTTATCGGCGAAGCGTACGACCTTGGTTTCGATCGAAGGGCAATACCGCGGCCCGGTCGATTCGATTTGGCCGGTGTACATGGGCGCGCGGGCCAGATTAGCGAGGATCAGCTCGTGGACGGCCGGGTTGGTGTGCGTGATGTAGCAGGGAATCTGCTCGATGTCGAGCGTATCGTTGAGGAACGAAAACGGCTGAGGCTCGTCGTCGCCGGGTTGCAGTTCGACCCGTGTGTAGTCGATGGTTCGCCCGTTAATCCGCGGCGGCGTGCCGGTTTTGAATCGCGCGAGGCGGAACCCCAGCCGCATCAGTGCCATGCTGACGCCGTCGCTGGTGCCCTCGCCTGCCCGCCCGCCGGGTATCTGCATTTGTCCGTAGTGCAAGACGCCTTGCATGAAAGTGCCGGTTGTCAACACCACGGTCGGGGCCCGATATTGGGTACCGCCCTGTACGACAACACCCAGGACACGCTGCTTCGATTCCCCGCGGCTGTTACCATCATTGGCACCATCGTTGGCACCGTCGTTTGTATGGGCCGGACCTTCGACCAAAATATCTTCGACAGTTTCCTGCCGCAGTTCCAGATTCGGCTGCTCTTCGCAGATGAGCTTGATTTCCTTGTGATAATCGAGCTTGTCGGCCTGTGCGCGGGGCCCGTGCATGGCGGGGCCCTTACGCCGGTTGAGCATTCGGAACTGGATGCCCGTACGGTCGATTGCTTGCCCCATGGCCCCGCCCAGGGCGTCAATTTCGCGGGCCATGTGCCCCTTACCCACGCCGCCGATGGCCGGGTTGCAGCTCATTTGCCCCACGGTGTCGAGGTTCGTGGTCAAAAGCGCGGTCCGCGCGCCCATCCGCGCGGCGGCCAGGGCCGCTTCGGTTCCGGCGTGGCCGCCGCCGACCACGATAACGTCGTATTCTATCTCACACCTCATGCCTCAGACCTCATCCCTCACTATTCCCGGTGGAAGTCTTGGATAATCTTCCACGCTTCTTCCGGCGTGTCGGCGTAGCGGAACAGATCGAGATCTCTATCATCGATGGTGCCCTCATCGGCCAGGAAACGGAAATCTAGGACGTGGTCCCAGTATTTCCGCCCGAAGATAATGATGGGCACGTCCTGCATACGTCCGGTCTGGCGGAGCGTGAGCGCGTCGAACAACTCGTCGAGCGTGCCGAACCCGCCTGGAAAGACCACCAGCGCCTTGGCACGCATGAGGAAGTGCAACTTGCGGATGGCGAAATAGTGGAACTGGAAGCAGAGCTCGGGCGTGATATAGGGGTTGGGGTGCTGTTCCTGCGGCAAGCTGATGTTCAGCCCGATCGATTTGGCGTCCACGTCATGCGCGCCGCGGTTGGCGGCCTCCATAATCCCCGGCCCACCGCCGGTCACCACGACATAGTCGCACTGGCCTTCGTTCTGACAACTCGATGAGACCAGGCTGGCGAACTCGCGGGCCGTGTTATAGTACTGGCTGCGCGAGGCGAGGCGTTCGGCCCGGGACACCGCGCGGCGGCGGCGTCCGTCCGTGGGCGTTTCGTCGAGCCGTGCGCGGGCGTGATCGAGACGGCGTTGCGCTTCGGCCGGTTCAACGATTTGCGTGCTGCCAAAGATCACGATCGTCGAATGCACACCGTGTTTCTTCAGCGTCAGCTCCGCTTTCTGTAGTTCCAACTCCATACGCACGGGCCGCAGTTCGGCCGAGGAGAGAAACTCGATATCGCGATATGCAACCCGATAGCTGGGCGAGTGTTCGATGCGGTCCAAGTTTTCCTGGACTTCGCGTTCATTTTCGTAGGACATCTGCGTTTGCTGCTTTCCTGTTCTATTACTGGACTTTTAGCATCAGATAAGAGGGGTTGCGGTGGCCCCAGATTCCCTTGACCTTGATGCCGGTATCTTTGCTAAGCTTACCGGCTACTAAGGCTGGGCTGGCCGAAGGCCGGGATTTTACGTCGGCTTTCACTGGATTGGCCCAGTCGTTCGGATCCTTGGGCTCGAAGATTCGCCAGGCGGGACCACTTACCAATATGTGTCCCCTTTCGGAGCGAATTACGCAACTGAAGCCTCGTGCTTCGCCAAGGGTGTCAACGCGAACGGTAATTATGTCGCCGGGAGCCATCTCGATCGTTGACTGGTAAAGCTGGTCTCTATTATTGCCGGCCATAACTCTCTTGCCGTTAACGCACATCTCGAACGAATCGTCGCATCTGACCCGAGCCTTCCACTTGATGGGCTGTCGTTTTTGAGTTCGACCAGATCCGCTTTTTCCGACGTCAATTTGCGACAAAAGACCGGCCAGGCTTTTGTTCGAGTATGACCGATAGGCAAGCTGTATGAACGAATCGAGCCGCTTGTTCACGGTCGCCTTTTCCAGCCCCGACAGTCGCGGCTTTGCCTGCGCGTACCAATGCAGGGCTCGCAGACGATAATGTACGGCCTCGGCTCCTTTCGCCTTTTCGGCCATCTCCCACCAGACGTTGCCCAAATCGACGGCATCGCCAGCAGTATGGCTTTGGCCCTTGGAAACGAACTTCAGTTCACTCTTGGCTACGGTCGCCAAGGCAGAATCGCTGCCCTTGGCCAAAAACGGCAAACCCTGGGCAAAGTCTTCTTGACCGAAACAATACCAGCGCCCCACCACAAGGGCGGCGTTGGCGTTCTCCGGCGCCTCGGCCAGCTTCCGCTTGGCCTGCTCGAATGCCAGATGATCCTTCTGCAACTTGCTGAGAGACTGTTGCCAGGTGAGCATCTGCTTTCTGAAGTCCTTGTTCCGCACGCGTTGCACCGACTGACAAACGACCTTGATCGTGTCCAGAGCCGCCTGGTAGCGTCCGGCGGCCAGATATCCGTCGATCCGCTCTTGGCAGGCTTGTCGAAACGCGAGGAGATTCGCGGGAGTCTTTGCGGCGGCCACGAAACGTTTCAGAAGTTTCAGATTGAGTTCCGCCGCGTCTACTTCATAACGATCCGAAATTGCATCGATGGCCCTGAACATCAAGGCCGCATCGCCGCCAATCACCGACAGTTCGGCCGAGCGGCTCAAGAGTACAAACGCCTCTCCGTCACTCCCGCGTGAAGCCTGTCCGTCACGAAGAAGCTGTCGGGCAAGCTGCCTTTGCCCCCCTGGAGTCTTGGCCCCCGAAAAATCGTAGGCCTCTTCCATACGCTTGGCAATCGCTTTTTGCTGCGACGCCGAAGGAACGGGCAACTTCTGCTTCACCTTGGGTTCTGCCGCCGGTTTCTCAGCCGCGGGCTTTTCCTCTGCGGGTTTTTCCTCTGCTTCGGGACTCTCGCTGGGATCGGATGTATCGTCCCCTGCATCGTCTTTGCCCTGCATCATCCAATCCTCGGCCATTCCGACATGATCCGCGGGTGGCTCGGGCTGCTCTATTATCAAGTCGTTTTTCGAATCCGTCGTGGCGTTGTGTCGCGTTTTGGATTCCGAGCCGGCCGACTGCGTAATTATCGAGCCCGGCGGAAAGTCTGCAATTTTTACCGGTTTGCTCGCATCGTTCGAACTTTGGGGCGCGGACGGTTCGCCCGCAGCTTGAGCGTCGTGATCCATGGCGGCCACCGAAACTGTCTCTTCCGGCGCCGGGGACTTGTTTCTTCCGGTTATAACGAGTGTGACGATTACCGCAAACGCAACAATCATAATCCCGCCCAAGGCGGCGACCATGCCCCAGTTTCCCTTGCGGGATGATTTGCGCAGGCCTTTTCTGCCACGAGGCGCAGCCGTGTTGAGTTTGATTTCTTGCTCGGCGTGGCCGCCTTGCGGCACTGCCTGGCAAAGTTGTTGGTCGTAGGCATCTTTTTTGGCCGCGTTGAGCAAACACACCCTGGCAGCGGCCACCTGGTTGAGCAACCGTTGCGAGTCGTTCGAGCTTGGACCAGCCTGAAACGTCTTCAAATGGGCCATTTGCCGATCGGCCGCGTTCTCGATAACGGACGGATCGTCTTCCAATTGGCGTATCCCCAACAGCCGATAATGGTCCGGCGGCTGTTCGGATGGTGGAATACCAAGCCACTGATGGTAGGGATCGAAATTGGCCACGTTACATGCCTATGTCTGGTGTCGACCTGCTTCTCTATACACGCCTACCGCGATCCACATTAAACCGTTTCGGCTATCTACATTATTGATCGACAATAGCGTCTAACGCCAGGGGGGAATTAGTAAGCAGATAAAAACCGCCCCACACCGTGGCGGGGTATGATAGTTAGCGGCGGGGTGCGATGAGTTAGCGGCGGGGCTTGTCCCCGCGCTCTGTAGTTACCTAATCGCGCCCCCACCCAGAGCAGGTCAGCAAAGTAAATCACCGAACCGCCTGCAATAGCGTCTTTATTTTTGCTTCGCACGCATTTAGAATGGCAGTTTGTTGCTCGACCACCTTGCCAGGCCCCTTGCTTTGCAGACACGTGTCGAGCATAACCGAAATAGTTACTATTTCGAGTCACCCTTTCCGGGCCGCCTTTTCGTTACGAAACGAAGGAGAATTTTTGTGGAAACTGACCTTAGCATTGGGCTCTATTCTCGCCTCAGCGCGATGATGTTTTTGGAATACGCGATTTGGGGAGCTTGGGCGCCTGTGCTGGCCGCCCGACTGCTCGGACCGCTGAAGATGAGCGGAAAGCAGACGGGGTGGATCTATGCAACTCTGCCTATCGGTTGCATTATTTCGCCGTTGATTGCCGGCCAGTTGGCCGATCAATATTTTTCGACGCAATGGATCCTGGCGGTCGCGCATTTGATCGGCGGCGTCTTGTTGCTGATTGCCGCCAAACGACAAACGTTCGGAAGTTTGTTCGCCGTCATGTTGTTTTACTCGTTGAGCTTCGCGGCCACGTTGCCGTTGGTAAACTCGTTGATGTTCTCGCACCTTACCGACGCTAACACGCAATCGGCGGGCATCTTCATTTGGGCCCCCATCGCCTGGGCTTTGGTTGGCTACAGCCTGACGGGCTTCCGTTTGCTCAAAAAGGGCGAGGGCGACGGCAGCGACTGTCTGGTTTATGCCGGAATCCTTTCCTTCCTGATGGCGGCCGTTTGCTGCATTCAGCCGAACACGCCTCCCGTCGGGACCGGCGGAACGCCCATCCTCGAGGCCCTGGCCATGTTCCAGGAACCTAACTTCCTGGTCTTCATCGTGATCTCGACCGCCGTTGCGGGCATGATGCAGTTCTACTTCCTGGGCACCGCCCAGTTCATGCAGGACATCGGCATCAGCAGCAAAAGCGTGCCGGCCTGTATGGCAATTGCCCAGGCCGCCCAGGCCGTGGCCACGCTCTTCGCTTTGGGCGTGCTACTGACAATGCTCGGATTCAAGTGGACGCTGACCGTGGGAGCCTTGTCCTGGCTGGGGATGTACGTGATCTACGTGTTTGCGCAGAAACCGATCCCCGTCGCAATCGCCCAGGCCTTGCACGGTTTTGCCTACGTGATGTTCATGATCGTCGGCCAGGTCTACGCCAATACGGTCGCGCCATCGGATATTCGCGCTTCGGTTCAGGCCATGGTGTTCGCCACCACAACGGGCATCGGCCTGTTCGTGGGAACCCAGTTCGCCGGTATCATGATGGACAAGTATTCGGTCGACGGAAAATTCGTCTGGCGCAAACTCTGGATGGTGCCGGGCATCGTTGTGCTGCTGGGAGCCATCGGCTTTGCAGTGGCCTTCGACAATCCGCCCGATGCCGAAAAACCGGCCGAAGAACCGGCCGCCGAAACGCCCGAATCCGCTGCCATCACGCCCATCGATTACGTTGCCCGCTTGGGATAATTGATCGATAACGGCCGCGAATTAAAACAACCCGCGCGTGGCTCGAGCTTTATCGCTTGGCCCACGCGCGGTTGTGTTTCTTGTGGGAAAAGTGATAAATTCACAAAGAACTTGCGTATTTATATTGCAGCCGCCACGTAAAAAAAGTAATCTTCATGCTCACGAAGTTGTTTTCATGTCATTTCAAATCAGAATCCTTCGGGATCGACAGCAAACAATCCAAGCGAAATCTTACGCATGAACACTCAGAATCCATTTTCGGAAAACCCCTACCAGGCCCCGTCTTACAGCGTTGAAGACGAATTTCAAAACGTGCCTACCAGAGATTGGTCCCTGGGATGGATTCTTTTCTCATTCGAAGGACGTATCCCCCGGCGCGTGTTCTGGGGCGCATCGATTGGCACAACGCTGGTGTTTTATGCGCTCGTCTTTGCAATCTCCCTAGCGGCGGCATCGTTTAGTGAACCTGGAGTAGAATATATGGCTGAAAGCACCAACCCTGTTGAAGCGTTATTGGTTATCACCATGCTTATTCTATACATACCCATGCTATGGATTTCCTTTGCAATCCAAGCTAAACGCTGGCACGATATCGGCAAATCGGGCTGGTGGATCCTAGTCAGTTTCATACCGCTGATCGGGCCGATTTGGGCCTTCATCGCAAACGGCTGCCTACGCGGCGAATATGGACCGAACGAGTACGGAGCCGATCAGACCTAGAGCGAACAGCGATAAACAAGCGGGGACCATTCCAAATGAGCAATCAGAATCCGTTTTCGGAAAATCCGTACCAAGCCCCGTCTTACACCGTTGCTGACGAATATCAAAACGCGCCTACCAGAGATTGGAAGCTTAGCTGGATTCTCTTCTCGTTCAGGGGACGTATCCCGCGGCGGGTATTCTGGGTTGCATCGCTTGGCACAATGTTGGTCTATTGTGCTCTATGCTTTCTGGTGTTCATAACTGTACTTGGAATCACTATTCAAGATATCGAAGCAGGCGGAAACTTTGCCAAGTATGGACGCGATGTTATTGCTACATCTGTTTACGTGCTTTACCTTCCAGTGCTATGGATTGGCTGTGCAATCCAAGCCAAACGCTGGCATGATCGCGGTAAGTCGGGCTTGTGGGTGCTTATCAGTTTCATACCATGGATCGGAGCGCTTTGGGTTCTTATCGAAGCCGGCTGCCTCCGCGGCGACCATGGACCGAATAAATACGGAGCCGATCAGACCTAGTTTCGCAGTAGTGCGTACTCATCACGCTCCGCGTGATGTGGGGGTGCTGCTAACACGGGCGCTCGTTACCTTGCATACCAAGCAATCAACCGCCCCAACTGCCGGTTCTTGCCCAACGACGAAACCCGTTGCCGGTGCCGATACCCCGACAAACCTGCGTAGGCCTGACCGCGGTCCAGCGCGCCCACGATGTCTATCGCGTCTTTCGCCTGCGGCGTCCGCTCGCCACACGCCAGCCGCAAAAGCCACATGGCCACGGGATACGACAGCGCCATGGCCCGAAACCCCTCGGTCACTGCCCAGCCCGGCTTATTCAACACGGCGTATTGCTTTGAAGCCGCGGCCGTTTCGAAATAGGCGTTGATCGGCCGCAAGGCACCCTCGCCCAAATGCCCCAACGGTTGTTCCAGCGTGGCAAAAGTTGTGGCCGGAAAACAACCGTGCATATACGGAACCTGGCCCTTGCCCCGCGAGAAAGACACCGCCGCCCGCACCAGCCGCCAACGCTCGGCCAAAGAAGCCTCGATCACAAACCCCGGGTGCAGCCGCAGATACTCCAAACCCACCTGACGAAAGATGCTGCCCGTGGCGCGACGCGGCCGTGCCCTATCGGCGAACATCTCCGCCGCGCCTTCCACCGACGCTTCTTCAAGCACGGGCACAAGCTCGGCAAACTGCTTACCGTCCAACCGGTGCAAGCGGCACTGATCCAAATAGTCGCAAAACTCCAACCCATGCACCAGTCGCCGTACCAGCGGAAAGCGGTCGTCGATCATCAACCGCTCAATCGCGTCCAGCACCCGATGCGTGTCTTTCCAGCCCCGCCGACAACGCCGCGTGATCGCCGGCTGCGCGACCGCTTGCAAAGGCGGAACCTTCTCCTCGGCCATCTTGCGATATTCGCCCAAGTGCTCGCCCAGTTCCCGCCCCTCGTCGGCCGCCCCCGACGGACAATATCGCCGCACGGTCAAAAACGCGAACTTATCCAAAGGCACCAACTGCAAAGGCGCCATGCGGCACACCAAAGGCTTGGCATCGAACCCGAACTCCCCGTGTATTCGGCACAACCCATCCGCGCCCAAAAACACGCACGTCCCATCCTTCCGCTTGGCCAGCGAATAGGTCTTCTTGAACAGCCCATGCCTCCGCAGGATCTTAACGCCCCGAAAATCGGGGTGCTTGTCCCACTCCTGCTCCCGCAAACGCGTAAGATCCGCCTCGCTAAGCGCAAAAATCGTACCCCGGCAACAAGTCGCGCAACCCTGGCAGTCCCAGTGTTCAACAATCGGCAAAGTTCGAATCGGAAGGCTCATACCGCAATTCTACGACGCTTTGTAGAAATTGCCCAGCCGTTATGCACAATGGGTGATGAACTATGGCCTGTAGACGCTGCCGCCAGTTTCAAGCTCTCGTATTTCACTAGCCCGAAGCGCAAGCGAGGATCTAATAATCTTTCTCTAGTCTATCCTGTTAATCCCGTTAATCCTGTCCAAAATCAACAGCCACGCCGCCCAACCCGTCCCCACCCCAAAAATCCCCCCCCCAACAACCCCATCAACCCCCAAACCCCCCCCGGCCCCGGCACCCGCCCCACACCCCCGACACCTTTCCACATCGCCGCCAACAAC
>CAZISU010000101.1:0-10894 GCA_964541935.1 uncultured Planctomycetaceae bacterium
CTTGGCCATGGCCAAGGGACCCGAAAATCAAGCGGTGGAGGTGGTGCTTGTTCCCACCGGCTCGGAGCGGGTAAACTCGGAACGGGTAAATCTGGTTCCAATCGAACCCCAGCCCGATGCGGACGATACCCAGGGCGAAGTCTTGTTGTCGGACTTCGATTCGCAAAAAAACTCAATAGAGTCTTTGGCCAAGCCATCCTACGATCATTCGGGTGGATCGGACGAGCCGGTTCCCGCCGTGAATATTTCGTTAAGCACGATTGCCGAACAAAAGATCGCGCCCTCGGTTATCAACGATAGCCCTTGCGATACGGGCACATGCCTAGGCGACACTTGCAACGACGGCTGTTGCGGTAGTTGTTTGAGTCAGAATGCGTGTCAGCCCTGTCGCAAACTTTGGTTCAAGGCCGACTACTTGCTTTGGTGGACGCGGGGAAGCAATATCCCGCCGTTGGTAACCACCAGCTCGAACCAAAATGACAACGGAATTTTGGGGCAGCCGACCACTGAAATCCTCTTCGGCGGTTCGCGAGAGAGCAGCGTGGCCCGTTCGGCTCCGCGGATCACGATGGGCTACTGGTTCGACTGCTGCCAAAAGGTTGGTATCCAGCTCGATTATTTCAACCTGGGACAGGCCAACAACAATTACTCGAATTATTCCAACGGCTCGCCACTGCTTTCGCGGCCGTTCTATAGCGTACTCGCCCAGGGTCAAGCAGCGGAGTTGGTCGCTAAATATAATGTTGTCGAAGGCCAAGTTCGAGTGGACGCCGACGACTACTTCGACTCCTTCGGAATTTTGGGGCGCTGGAACATTTGCTGCCACCAGGCGTGCCAGCCTTCTTCGTGCTGTGAGGAATATTGCGAAGACTCGTGCGGTTCGGACTCGTGCGACGGGCGCAATCGCGGTTCGCTTCGCCACGGTTTGCAGAGATTTCTGAAGCCGATGAAATCGGTAACTTACCGCGTCGATCTCATCGGCGGTTATCGCAACTATAATTTGGACGACAATCTGAACGTGACCGAGAATCTCACCAGCATTGTTGTTCCCGGCGTTCCACGCGGGACAACGTTCGACATGCACGACAGTTTCCGGGCCACGAATGAATTTCATGGCGGTGAGTTGGGCATCATCACGACAGCCTATCGGGGCCGCTGGTCGCTTGAATTTCTGGCCAAGATGGCATTGGGTAATAACAGCAGGGTTGTATCCATCAATGGGTCGACCGACATTGCACGGCCCGGCGACGATCCGGCCCACTTCGAAGGCGGCCTGTTGGCACTGGATACCAACATCGGACGATATCACCAAGACAGGTTCGTGATAATTCCTCAGTTCGGCATAGAGGTGGGATACTGCCTAACGGAAAGGGTGCGAGCATACTGCGGCTACAATTTCCTGTATTGGGCAAATGTTGCCCGCGCGGCCGAACAGATCGACACCAACGTGAACACATCGCATGTCCCACCCGTAATCACTCCCACCGGGCCACTCGTACCGGCGTTTTCCTTCCAGGATTCCGACTTCTGGGCGCAAGGTCTTAACTTCGGCCTGGATTGTCACTTCTAAAGATTTGGCGAGATGTGTCAGACAATCTATAATAAAAGCCGCCGAGACCTGCGATCATCGCGGGGCTCGGCGGCTTTATTGTTTTATAGATTGTAGTGGGAGTGTGCTCGCAGCTTATTTCTGTCGACGCAAATAAACGCCCAGGAAAATCAGTCCCACGGCAAACACCGCGAACGAGGGTTCCGGAACGACTACGATAAGCTGGCGCTTGGACAGGTACTTGGTTCGCAAGCCCCATTCGCCGAAGTTGTAGTCCTCTCCCTTGTCGGTGGCCGCTATCACGATCTCGGTATATTGGTTGGCGGTGGCTACCGTGCCGCCCAAGCTACCGGCCGGGTTGGCCTTGCCTTCAATAAACATGTAGGGCGTGATCTCGGTCACGGAATAGGTGCCGGGCAAGATGTTTTCGAAGCTGTAGCAACCGCGTTCATCAGTCCAAGTAAAGGCCTGCACGGTCTCTTTTTCGCTGGAATCCAAAGGCCGTTGGCCAGCTCCCAAAAGTATTGCGACTGGATCTTCCGGGGCAACAGGCTCAATCACGCCGTCGAGAATTATGAGAACATCACGAATTCTGAACTCGACAGAATCCCAGATCGCGTTGTTGTTGTCATCGCAATAGACGAACCCCGACAGGGTGCCGTATTCCTTGGAACCTATATCGATCGGGCCGGCGCAGACAGAAGAAATACCGACCGTCACGGCCAGTATCGCAATAAGACAACTCCATGCATCTGAGTTCGAAAAGTGGAAAGCATTCATATCAAAACCCTCCTTAAGGCAATTACCGCTGCCAGATAAACTCGCCCCGCTCTCATATAACACAACTGGCCCAGCTACTCGGTAAATTCTACCCAACCTTCAAGATAACCCAAACCCCAATGCCAGCACAAGCGAATTTTTTGCACTGACCGTTAAACTTGCCTAGTTCCTCCACGAAAGAGGGGGTAACGCAACCACCATGAGGGTAGCGGGGATGCCGATAAGGTTATGTTCGAAAGGAAGCAGTGTGAAGTGGGGCAGCGGGAAGCACCTCGATATAGGTGGCAAGAAAGAAACTTTGCCAAAGAGTCAATTCGTCCGGCAATCGGCCGGTTTCGCATCTGGGCTAGCGGGCCAGCGAAAGCCAGTCGACGTCGGAGTCGAATCGATCGGATTGCCAACCCAATTCAGCGAGAATCGGCGGGCCGCAATGCGCGGACAGTTCTTGGCGATTGCTACCGCGGCTAATGTCCGCTGTCGCGTCGCGTGCCAGCGTGGCATCATCCGAGACTGCCGTGGGTGTGTTTAGAACCACGCCGGCTACGCTCAGGTTATTGCCGCCGTAAATACGGCCGAAACACTCGGCCGCGATCACGGTTTGCAGGGTCTGGTTGATCATGCCCAGGGCGTTGGGCACAACCACAATCAAAGGGAAGCCAAAGCGTTGGGCGAGAGTGGCCACGTACAGCCGGCGGCCCAAGGGCGACATCAATCCGCCGGCGCCTTCGACGAGAATCACGTCGAAGTTCTCTTGCCAGGCTTCGATACCGCTTACGAGCAATTCTTCGTCGAGCCGCTTGCCTTCGGCCGCGGCGGCAAGGTGCGGGGCCAGCGGGGCTGCGAAACACTGCGGGCAAACATCCTGCAAACGGCCCGGGCGTCCGGCTGCTTCCCAGACCGCGACGGCGTCGTCGGACACCAGCCGGCCGTCGACCTTGCGACAACCGCTGGCCGCCGGCTTGTATACGCCCACGCGGCGGCCCGCACGAACGAGATCGCGGGCAATAAGGGCCGTCACATAGGTTTTGCCGACCTCGGTGTTGGTTCCAGTAATAAACAGACCCGCGGGACGCTTACTCATTAGTAACGCTTACATCTTTGGAAACAGCAGGCTTGGATCCGCTGGCCGACATCTTGTAATCCAGTGAGAAATTCGAGGCCTGGCCGTCTCGGTACTTGCCCAGCAAGGGCGAGTAGTCGCGGACAATAATCTTGTTGCAGCTAGGCGAAAATCGTAATATTCTCAACCAGCCGTTGCCGCCGTTGGGAGCGCCCTGGTAGTCGACGAGCATCTGCATGACCTTTGCGCCGGCGTCGTTCGTGTCTTCGATCAGACTGGTGCCGCCCACATGACCACAGACGACGAGGAACACGTTTGCGTGTTTGCGAACGAGATTTTCCCAAATGCGATCGCCGGCGGCGGTGCGTTTTTTTCTGCCAAGATACGAATGAGTGGCCACGATCGCGCGGCAGTCGGAGTTTTCGGCCAGAACCTTATCGGCCCATTTGAGGGTCTCGGCGCTGGGTGCGTATTCGAGGCTAAGAACCAGGAACTCGATTCCCGAGGCCTTGAATATGCAATAGTTATTATCGTTCTTATGGCCTCGATGGCCGGCATACCACTCGTAGCCCTGGAAGCGTTTTGGCGAGAAATACTTGTTGTAAAGCGTCGTGTCGCGGCCTTGCATATCGTGGTTTCCGGGCAACACACTATAGGGCACGGCTCCGTCCAGGACGTCGTGGGCGCAATCGGCAACGAGCCATTCTTTTTCGACCGTGGGGTTTTGCACCATATCGCCAAGATGGATTGCAAAGCTGATATTCATGCCTTTTTGCTGCTTCTTGATCCACTTGGTCTGGGCAACGTAGGACTGGGGAAATTTTTCGGAGTAGTTTTGCGTGTCGGGCAAGAGGATGATGGAAAAATCGCCGTCGTTCGGGGCAGGGTAAGTGTTGGCCGGGCAAGTGTCGGCCGCGAAAACGCCAGTCCCGACGGATGGGAACCCGATTGTCAGCAGAACGGCAATACAAACAAAAAATGAGCCACAAAGGCAGCGGGTTTTGGTGGAATGCATGTTTTATCCTTTATTAATGGGCGGTTTTTGAGATGCTGCCCAGCATTTTATAATCCAGCGAGAAATTGGCGTCCGGGCCGTCACGGTACTTATCGAGTGTGGGCGAGTAGTCGCGGATAGAAATCTTGTTGAGGCTGGGCGAAAAACGCATAATACGCAGCCAGCCGTCGCCGCCGTTGGGCTCACCCTGGTAGTCGACGAGCATTTCCGTGACCTTTTGGCCGGCATCATTGGTGGCTTCGGTCAGTTTTGTGCCCAACACATGGCCGCAAACTACGAGAAAAACGTTCTTGTTTTTGCGAATCGTATTTTCCCAAATGCTGTCGCCAATGGGATTGCGGATATCTCTATTGAGATACGAATGAGTGGCCACGATCGCGCGACAGTCGGAGTTTTCGGCCAGAACCTTATCGGCCCATTTAAAGGTCTCGGCACTGGGCGCGTATTCGAGGCTAAGGACCAGGAACTTGATTCCCGAGGCCTTGAATATGCAATAGTTATTATCGTTCTTATGGCCTCGATGGCCGGCATACCACTCGCAGCCCTGGAAACGCTGCGGCGAGAAATACTTATTGTAAAGTGTCGTGTCGCGGTCTTGCATATCGTGATTGCCGGGCAACACGCTGTAGGGTACGACTCCGTCCAAGACGCGATGAGCACGATCGGCCACAATCCATTCTTTCTCGACCGTGGGGCTTTGCACGATATCGCCAAGATGGATCACAAAGCGGATGTTCATGGCTTTTTGCTGTTTCTTGATCCACTTGGTCTGGGAGACGTAGGACTGGGGAAACTTTTCGGAGTAGTTTTGCGTGTCGGGCAAAAGGATGATGGAAAAATCTCCGTCGCTTTGGGCAGGGTGGGTGTTGGCCGGGCAGGCGTCGGCCGCCAGGGCGCTCGAGCCGGCGGATGAGAATCCGATTGCTACTAGAACGGCGATACAGACGAAAAATGAACCCCAGAGACTGCGGGTTTTAATGAAAGGCATGATTACTCCTCTAGTGGGTGGTTTTGAAATGCGGCACATTACCGTGATTTGAGGCCCCGAGGCGTCGGGACCATTTGCTGTGGGAGGGAGGATTCTGTACAGGAAGATTTTACATCACAGGAAGCAAGAATGCACGTCCGTTGCCAGAAACGGCGGTTCTTCTGTCTGGAACTCAAACAGTCGAATTAAGAAGCCAACAAGCGGCCCCTTAACTACCCCTCGCTGTGACTAGCCGCGGTGATTGACCTTGCACTGCGGCGTCGATTTCACTAAAAACTGCCGCTCGATATTTGTTTCAAACTTCAACGTGCCGCATCGCGCGCCGGGAGCTTCTAGATAATGATAAACCGTCGAACGTGGATTCGAACCGCCGCGGGCGGGTTTGCCACTTTCCTACTGGGGACTATTGTCGCCGGGGCCAGGCATGCCCAAGCGGCCACAAGGGAACTGGACGCCGATACGCTTAAGATTGCCCTGCGGGTGGGACGGCCCGAGGACAAGGAGTTTATCGACCGCGTGGTTGCCATGATGAACGCCGGAGAGCTGCCGCGCAGCATTGTGCAAAAATGCTTCCTGTGGGCCAGGAAGAAAAAGAAGCACAAGTTCCATTATTTCCAACGGGCGTTGATTATGCTTGCGTCCAGCAAAAATATTGTGGTGAAGTAGTCCATACCACAGAGGTATTTTGTCGATATTTTCGAAATAAACCGTGTAAAGCTCTTGCAAAAGGGTCGCATACAATAGACACTGATGATCGCTTGGCAGTCTTCATGTGACTGCCAAGCAACTATTGCACACCAGATCGTATACAATAGGCAATATTGCCCGCAAGGCTTTCTCTTCGAGACTGCCTTGCCACGCTGCCACACACGATTGCATACAATAGGCAATGACGTCAGCGACTCGGCTTTAGCAGGTCGAGTCGCAACTAAGATGCACCGCATTGCATACAATGTGCGATTGAAGCGGGGATTTCTAATGAAAGGTAATAGCGATGGGGAGCACAGTTAGAATCTCGCACGGATTGCGAGAGCAGATTGTCGACCAACTGCGAAACGAGGTCGTCTCGGGCCGGTTGGTGGCGGGTGAACGACTTAGCGAGGCCAGTCTGGTCAAACGCTTCAACGTCAGCCGCACGCCGATCCGCGAGGCGCTGCAACAGTTGACACACGAAGGGCTATTATATGCCAGACCCAATTGCGGTGTGAGCGTGGCGGATGAACCTTGCGACGCGCTACGCGAGTTGGTGATACCAATTCGGCGCACAATCGAGACGTTTGCCTTGCAGGCGTTTTTTGACCAGCTCGAAGAGGAAGACTTCCGCCAGTGGGAAGAGATCCTGCTGCGGATGGAATCGGCATGTCGCAGGCGGGATTATCCGGCCATCGCCGAGCAGGATCTTGCCTTCCATCGCTCGATCATACGCCGCGTCGCCATGCCCGAACTCGAGGCTATCTGGTCGGCGATTGTGGTTCGAGTTCGATCTCACTTCCGCGAAACGCAACGGGACTATGCGGATCCCATGGAAATTCTTGCCGAGCACACACGGATCATGGAAGTATTTCGCAGCGGCGATCTGGAGGCTTCGATCGAGGTGCTGGGCATCAATATTTGTTAGTTTTTTACGCAGCAAAGCAATCGACAAAAAAGTTTAATTAAGGAGGAACTCGATTCCGGAATGCGAAAGAGAAGGATTGCGAAACAGGAACGCGAGGAGAGGCACTCCCGGTCGTTCGACTGTATGCAATATAACGTTGCTAGGACGGCCTTTGTTTTGAGTGAAAATTAGTTCACCTATCTTATTGACTAGACGACTTAGGAGTTCAACGATGTGTAACGTAAAGGCAATCGGCCGTTTTTGCATTGCGGGGTTGGTGTTGGGGGCAATTGCCGTAGGATCAGCCGACGCGGAAAGCTTGCTTGTATCTAGCAAAGGCACTAATCAGATTTTACAGTACAACCTGGAAACGGGCGATTTTGAGAAGGTATTCGCCGACGCGGCCATTTTGGGAAGCGACGCGGTGGGCGGAAATCTATTGAACGAGCCCACGGGCATGGATGTCGGGCCCGACGGCAACGTATACGTGGGCTACCGCGACGGCATCGGCGACGCCACTTCGGGCGGAATTCTTCGCTTCGCTCCCAACGGCACGTTTATCGATGTCTTCAGTATGGCCCTGCACAATATTGGCGATTTGGACTTCGGTCCCGACGGCAACATCTATGCCACAAAGTCAGGCTCCGGAGTGCATTGCATTCTGGGCCCCAACAGCGCCACGCCCGGCGAATTGGATCCTACTCATACCTCGGTCGGCAGTGTCGGAGCCGTGGAACCGTTCTTCAACACTTCTGAAAACGCTGTCACCTACTTCCGCTCCATTACACACGCCGGCGGACAGGTGCGCGTCTCGAACAAGGGCGGCAGCACGCTGGAAATTTTCACGGCTCCCTTCGCAGCCCAATCTGACGTGCCATGGGCGGTGGAAATCGGTCCCGATAACTTACTCTACTGTGTAAGCAATAACGCCTCTCCGCCGACAGACGTTGCTATCTATACGATGGATTACTTCGGAGGCGAGACGGCATTCACGCAACTCGGAGACGGCTACGATGCCGACCCCGACTTGGATATGCCTTTGGGTGTCGCCTTCGACAACGACGGCAATATCCTGGTTTCCAGCCACAACAGCAGTTCCGTCGCCAAGTTCAGCATGGCCGACGGCACTTATCTCGGCAACCTGGTCGAAGCGGGCGCGGGCGGACTTCTCAACCCACATTATGGGTTGACTGCAATTACGGTTCCTGAACCATCTACTTTGTTTCTATTGTTAGGAGCCTTGGGAACGCTATTGATTGGAAAGAGGAGATAGGGGCGACACGTACGTAAACTAGTTCTTTTTTAGGAGTTCTTCTATGAATTACACGAAGACTTTCATCACATGTTTATTATCGGCGCTCGTCGTCCTCGTCGTAACTGCCGGTACGTCTGACGCCGGCAGCTTGCTGGTGTCCAGTAAAGGCACTAATCAGATTTTGCAGTACAACCTGGAAACGGGTGCTTTCGAAAAGGTTTTTGCCGACGCGGCCGTTTTGGGAAGCGATCCACAGGGCGGAAATCTTCTGACTGAGCCCACGGGAATGGATATCGGCCCCGACGGAAACGTGTACGTGGCTTATCGAGACGGCATAGGAGATCCCACTACGGGTGGCGTTCTTCGTTTTGCGCCCAACGGCACTTTTATCGACATTTTCAGCTTGGCCGTGACCAACATTGGGGATATGGATTTTGGTCCCGATGGCAACATGTATGTCACAAAGTCAGGCTCCGGCGTGCATTGCATCCTGGGCCCCGATAGCGCCACGCCCGGCGAACTGGATCCCAATCATACATCAATCGGCGCCGTCGGTGCCGTAGAACCGTTCTTCAACGCTACTGAAGACGCGGTCACCTACTTCCGCTCGATTACACACGCCGGCGGTCAGGTGCGCGTCTCGAACAAAGGCGGCACCACGCTGGAAATTTTTGACGTGCCTTTCGCAACACAGACTGATGTGCCTTGGGGAGTGGAAATCGGCCCCGACAACATACTCTACTGCGTCAGCAATAACGCCTCTCCACCTACAGATGTTGCCATCTATACGATGGATTACTTCGGCGGCGAGACGGAATTCACACAACTCGGAGACGGCCACGACGCCGACCCCGCCTTGGATATGCCTTTGGGTATCGCCTTCGACGACGACGGCAATATCCTGGTTTCCAGCCACAACAGCAGCTCCGTGGCCAAGTTCAGCACGGTCGACGGCACTTTTCTGGGCAACCTGGTCGAACCGGAAGCCGGCGGACTTCTCAACCCGCATTACGGGCTGACCGTTCTGCCACCGGCCGGCCCCGCGGACCTGCCCGGCGACGCCAACTACGATGGCGTGGTGAATGACGCCGATGCTGAGATTCTGGCCGACAACTGGATGACCGCCACTGGTGCCAGTTGGGGGATGGGAGATTTCAACGAAGACGGCGCGGTCGACGACATTGACGCCACGATTCTTGCCACCAATTGGCAAGCGGCCGCCGCGGGCGGATCGTCGGTGCCCGAGCCGTCGACGCTGGTACTTTTGACCTGCGGCCTCTTGGCTCTGCTGCTGCGTCGACGCAGCTAGTAGCTTCCGGAGGGATAACGCAACGGGTAGAATTGTGAAGAGGCGAACAAGAGTGGTGAATGATCGGCAGCGCCGCGTCGGGATCGGAACATCTCGGCGCGGCGCCCAGAGCCGACCAAAAAGACATTACAAGCCATACATATATTGAGGAGTTTGCTATGCGACATCAAGGTCGCCGGGGTTTTACGCTCGTGGAATTGCTTGTGGTAATTGCGATTATCGGCATCCTTATTGCGTTGCTTTTGCCGGCGGTGCAAGCGGCTCGCGAGGCTGCACGGAGGATAAATTGCACGAACAACATGAAACAAATCGGCGTGGCAATGCATATCCATCTCACGAATAAGGGTCACTTTCCGCCCGGTTTCTACTGGCCTGAAGGAGTAGCCAATACCGACGGCGCGACCGAGTCGACTTGGGTCACCCATACGCTGCCTTACTTTGAGGCGGGAGTTGTACACGACAACATCAATTGGGCAGAAGGGTTCGGAAACACATCGAATATCGAAAACTTTTCGGTTATGCGTGAACGGCTATCTGTCATGCTTTGCCCGTCCGACCGGGAGATCCCGGTGCTGACCCGTCTGGGAGGACAACCCTGTTTCGCACACGGCAACTACGTGGCCAACAACGGTATAGGGCCGATGATAGAACTCAACGCTAGCAGCACGAACGGTCGCGAAAAGAGTCTCAAGGGCGCGTTCTACTGCAATAGCAACCTGAAAGTTCGCGACTTCACCGACGGCACGACGCAAACCGCCATGGCCAGCGAGATTATCCTTACGCCCGGCGACCAGAGCCGCGCCGAGACGCAACACGATTTCCGCGGTGTGATGCACTATCCGGAAGGATGCTTTTACCACCACAATCACTCGCCCAACTCCCTTTCGCCCGATTGGATGCGCGGATCATACTGCAACAATACCAACCCCGATGCGCCTTGCATAAATGCCTATAGCAACGCCGGCAATCGTCAATTGAAGATGACGGCCCGCAGCCGACACCCGGGTGGCGTAAATATTTTATTGGCCGACGGTAGCGTGCGATTCATCGAGGATGCCGTAGATCTTAGTGTCTGGACGGCCTTGTGCAGTCCGAGCATGATGGACGCCGAAACACTGATTACCGAATTTTAAACGATTGCCGTGAGGGCACTAAGCACATGATAAAAACAAGATTATGGCCATATCTGGCCGCGAGTTTAGCGATAGTTATTCTGACCGGTTGCGGCAGCAAGACGCTGGAAGTGAAGGGGAATGTGACCTTCAAGGGCAAACCGGTCAAGAGCGGTTCGATCACCTTAGAACCGGTCGACCGCAAAGGCCCCAGCCTGGGCGGCACGAT
>CAZISU010000102.1:0-10865 GCA_964541935.1 uncultured Planctomycetaceae bacterium
ACTGGGCCTGCACATTCATCCCCGCGGCCGACTGTATGTGATGCCCGTCATCGGCGGCTTTGTCGGCGGCGACACGGTTTCCGGTATCCTGGCGACCGAGATGGCCGAGGCCAACGGCCCCACCCTGCTGGTCGATATCGGCACCAACGGCGAGATTGTGCTCGCCCACGACGGCCGTCTCACAGCCGCTTCGACCGCCGCCGGGCCGGCATTCGAAGGAGCCCGCATCTCGCAAGGCATGCGTGGCAGCAACGGCGCCATCGAAAAAGTGCTCGTCGAAAACTCCACCGGAAGCGCGCGACTGCGTTTCAACGTGATCGGAAATCTCGCGCCGGTCGGGCTATGCGGCTCGGCCTTGATCGATCTGGCGGCCGAATTGTTGCGGCACGGCATCCTCTTGCCGCAAGGCCGCCTGTGCATGCCCCACGAATTGCCCGCCGAATTGTCCGACGACTTGCGTGCCCGCGTTCTGGTCGACGGTAAACACTCGTCTTTCCTGCTGGCCTCGCCGGCGGAATCGGGCCTGGACCGTCCCATCGTCGTAACCCAAGCCGACTTCCGCGAGTTACAATTGGCCTCCGGAGCGATTCGCGCCGGCATCGAGCTTTTGCTCCGCCGCGAGGGGCTTTCGCCGGGCGATCTGGACCGCGTGCTGATTGCCGGCGGATTCGGAAATTTCATCCGCCGCCGCAACGCCCAGCGGATCGGCCTGCTACCGCCCGAAACACCCCATAGCCGCATCCGCTTCCACGGCAACACATCACTTTCCGGCGCGCGACTGGCGGCCATATCAGTCCTCGCCCGACAAGAGTCCCAGCAACTTGCCCGCCGCGCCGAACACGTCGATTTATCCCGCGATCCCGAATTCCAAATGGCCTTTGCGGATGCGATGCTCTTCCCTTGCGAGGAAAATTTACCATGAACGGCCCTCGCCGCGTTATCGAAATCAACAAAAACATCATCGGGCCGTCCGTACCACGGGTTAATACGTCGCGGCAAAAAAAACGCAGCGATTTCCCCTCGCTGGCCAAATGCCATCTCGACGTGGCGCAAAAGCTGTCCGGCCCGCTGCTGATGGGGCCGCCGCTTTGCGACGAACTGGTCGCCCTCGTCGAACACACCTTCACCCACGACGAGGCCGCGCTGGTACGGCACATGGGCATCGCGCGCGGACGCAGCGCAGCACAGATTGCCCGGGCCGAACGCCGCGACGTCGAGCAGATACAGCCGACGCTCGACAACCTGGCCGATTGCAAGCAGGCTATCGCTTCGACCGGTTGCGACGGTCAGCGACGATACCGGCTCTTGCCGATCATGCCCGGCATGTTCGAAATGGTTTTAATCACCCAGTCGCTCGATTCGATGAGCGATTGGCACCGTCGCTTCGCCGAACTGATCGAAGCGCTTTACGAGACCGGATACCATCTCGAATACATCGACAAAAACGCGCCGCCCTTTGCCCGATTCTTGCCCGTCGGCGGCACGCTGGCCGGGCATCCCATGGCGCTGCCGTCCGACCGGCTCGAAGTGATCATCGACCGCTACGACAAGTTCGCCGTCGCCAACTGCCAATGCCGCATGACCTCGGCCGTCAACGGCGAGCCCTGTGACGGTCCGCTGGAAGTTTGCACGGTCATGGGGCAAGCAGCCCAAAACGGTATCTCTCAAGGATGGGCCCGCGAGGTTTCCGCAAGAGAAATCCTAGAGATCAAACGCGAGGCCGAGTCGCACGGGCTCGTGACGTGGGTCATGAACATCGAATCGACCAAGGTGCAGGCGTCCTGCTCCTGCTGCGGTTGCTGCTGCAAGGCGATGCGGATGGTGAACGAGTTCAACGCGCCCGCCGTGCTGGCCCCGCCACACTTCATGCCCCGTTTCGACAAATCGAGCTGCACACATTGCGGCCGTTGCGCCCTGCGTTGCCCCATGGGCGCTATCACGGTCGACACGGCCGCCAAAACACTCGCGCACAACCCGGCCCGATGCATCGGCTGCGGCTTATGCCAAGTGGCCTGCGAGAATCATAAAGCGGTCGAGATGACACCCGTCCCCGATTACCGCCTGCCCTATAAGAGCTGGTATTCGTTCATCTCCAAAAGCGCACCCTGGGCCCTTAAAACGGCCTGGAAGACGTGGCGGAAGCGGTAATACTGTTGCGTACTCATCGCGCTTCATCTAAATCAACCGCTCGATCACATCGAGTAGTCCGGCCCACTTGATCGGTTTGGCGGCGTAATCGTTGCAGCCGGCTTCCAGACATTTATCGCGGTCGCCTTCCATGGCGTTGGCCGTCAAGGCAATAATTGGACCGGGGTAACCGTCTTGACGCAACCGCACGGTCGACTGATATCCGTCCATCACGGGCATCTGCATGTCCATAAGAATTACATCGAACGGTTGCCGAGCTTTCCAAGCTTCGATTGCCTTATCATACGCAATCTGCCCATTTTCCGCGACCTCGACCACTGCGCCCGCTTTCTCCAGAACGACCGAAATCAGACGACGATTATCGTATCCGTCTTCGGCCAGTAGGATCTTGGCCAGAAGCTTCTTTTTCTTTGCGGTCAAAACACCCTTGCGTGCGGGTTCTTCACTGGGGCTTTGAGAGGTGGTTGTGGGAGTTGAAGTCGCCGTATTTGCCATCTGCGCAGCAGTACCCGAGTCGCTGGGCGTTGCGGCGGCAGGCATCATCGACGGCCGCGTTTCTTCGCCTTCACCTTCGGATACAGCCTTGCCCGGCCACTTTTCGACCATATCGATATCCTCGCACGGTCCGGCCTCGATGCGCACGAAGAATGTGCTACCTTTGCCCAAAGCGCTTTTTACGGTAATATCGCCGCCGAGCATTTCCGCGAAATGCTTGCTAATTGTCAGTCCCAAGCCGGTGCCCACAAAGCGGCGTTTTGCCGACGTGTCGGGTTGAATGAACGGGCGAAACAGACTGGCGGCCTGTTCCCGCGACATGCCGATTCCCGTGTCGACAACTTCAATACCCAAAATGGCCGGCCCTTCCGACCGTTCGAAGAAGCTCAGAGCGATACGTATCTCTCCGTCTTCGGTATATTTGATAGCGTTACCCACCAGGTTGACCAGAATCTGCTTGAGACGCAACGGATCGGTGAAAATGGTTTCGGGCACCGCAGTCGAGTTTTCGACTTCGAGCAGCAATCCTTTGGCTTTGGCCTTGGCTCCCAAAAGCGTTTGCACCTCGGCAACCACCGCAAATGGCGAGCAGCGTATGCACGAGATTTCCATCTTGCCGGCCTCGATTTTCGAGAGATCTAGAATCTCGTTGAGCAGGTGCAGAAGGTGTTCGCCGTTGCGAATAATTGTTTGCGCGGCTTCGGCTTGACCGAGCGGCAACCGCTGATCGCTATCGGGGACTTGATCGGCCGCGGGAGGCCGGTCGGATTCACTTGTCAAAAGTGTTTCGGCGAATCCTAAAATCGCCGTCAGCGGCGTACGCAACTCGTGGCTCATGTTGGCCAGAAAAGCCGATTTACTCTGGTTGGCAGCCTCGGCAATGTGACGCGCCTCGCGCAGTAGATCCTCGGTTTCCATTTGTTCGGTCAGGTTGCGAACCGTGCATACATAGTTGAGCCCCTCGTCGTCCCACATTTCACGCACGGTCAATTCGAACGGGAATTCCTCATTCGTGCGGCTCACGCCCTGGAATTGCTGGCGTTTGCCGGCAAGCTCCGATATCCTAAGGCTCCCGCTTGCCATCTGATTTTGCATGTTCAACTGCGAGGTTTTCGAGATCAGGATATTTAAGCTTTTATTAATGACCTCGGACAAACGGTATCCGAACATGCGCTGCGCTGCCAGGCTAAAATGCAGGATCGTCCCGTTGCTGTCGGTCATTATTACGCCGTCGGCCAGGTTGTCCAAGAGGGTATCATGGTGCCGCTCGCTGGCCCGGAACTCTTTGTCAAGTTGGTGCTTCTCCTTCATCAAACGCAGCTTCTCTTCGAAATAGCCGCACATTCTCACCACCGAGCGGACGCGGGCGCGCACGAACGTTTTAGAGAACGGCTTGATGATATAATCGGTGGCACCCATTTCGAAAGCCTTGACGATCTCCTCCGAGTCGCATCCAATCGTCACGACTATCACGCCCATGTTGCGGGTCTCGGGATTATCGCGTATCTGCTTGAGCACTTCGAGCCCGCTCATGCCGGGCATGTTCAAATCCAGAAAAACCACATCCGGCGTTGCCAGCGAAACCATCCGCAAGGCATCGGCCCCGTCGGCGGCTTCCACAAATTCGTAGTCGTCCCCGCGCAGGACATCCCTAAGATTCTCTCGCATAACCTGCGAGTCGTCGACTATCAACAGTCTGTTGTTCATTACCGCCCCCAAGCTTGCAACCCGGTTCTCAACTGAACACTAGATCATTCCGGCGCGACGATACTAACGGCCGGAAAGATTTACAGGAGTTGCAAGTGTGAAACAAAAGGTCGAGCCCTTGCCTTCGCCTTCCGATTCGATCCAGATTCGACCGCCGTGTACTTCAAGAATCCGCTTGACCAGCGCCAGCCCCACACCGGTCCCATCGGCTTGAGGGTCTAGTTTGTCGAAGAGGCCGAAGATTTTGTCCTGGAAGCGGGGATCGATCCCCATTCCATTATCGCGCACAAAATAAACCGGCTCGCTGTCGTCGCGGCGAATGCCGATTTCAATTTTCGGACTCGCTTGATCGCCCATGTACTTGACGGCGTTTTCGACCAGATTTTGCAAAATCTCGCGCAGACGTACCCTGTCTACAAAGACCAAGGGCATGTTCTCTTCGATATTGACTTGGATGTTGTTTTCGGTGATCTGGCCACTGACTAAATTGACGGCTTCTTGCGACAATTCAGTCAGGCAAACTTCTGTCGGCGGATTTACCAATCTTCCAATGCGTGAGAGTTCGAGCAGATCTCTCAGGAAAAGGAACATTCTGTCGGCCGCCATGGCGATTCGGTCCAGGTGTTCTTTTATCTCACCGGTGCAGTTTTCGCCCAAATCCTGCTCGAGTATACCCAGAAACCCCTTTATCGTGATTAGTGGACTCTTTAGATCGTGTGAAACCGTATAGGTAAACCGTTCCAGTTCGGCGTTTTTCGATTCGAGCACCTCGATCAGCTTTTCCCGCTGGGTTTGCACCTTTTCTCGCTGATCGATTTCGGAAGTGAGAGCTTCGTTGGTTTCCTCCAGTTGGGCGGTTCGTTCTTGCACGATATCTTCAAGATGCTCTTGATAACGTCGATTATCGTCGATCAATTGGGCCCGTTGCAATGAGATTTCGACGGCGTGCAAGAGTATCGCCATGTCTTCGATCGGCTTGAGCAAATAGTCCCAGGCGCCCAATCGAAGAGCTTCGACGGCATTGGAAATTGTGTTGTTTCCGGAAACTACGATAAGCGGCGTGTTAGGCGACTCACGCGACGCAGTGTCGATAACTTGCATTCCGTCGACCTCGGGCATGCGCAAATCGACTAAAACGAGATCCGGTTTTTTTTCCCGAAAAATATCCAACCCGATTCGCCCGTTGGCGGCTTCGAGAACGTTGTAGCCGCGGTCGGTCAGATAGGCGGCCATGCTCTGACGGACAATATCATTGTCTTCCATGGTTAGGATGGTTTTCATTTTAATGTCCTCCGCTCCATGGGAAGTTGAATGATGAATTTAGTGCCTTTTCCGAGCGTCGACTCAACTGATAACGTTCCCTGATGCGTTTCAGTGATGATAAAATAGGAAACCGAAAGCCCCAGTCCGGTGCCCACACCCACGCTTTTGGTGGTGTAAAACGGTTCGAACACACGGCGCCGCACGCCCTCGCTCATCCCCGGCCCGTTGTCTTGAATTTCTATTTTCGCCATATCCGCGTCTCGTGAAGTCCGGATTGTCAGGCAAGGCGGCGGGTGCGGTTCGTCCCGATCAACCATAGCATGGGCCGCGTTTTTGAACAGATTCAGGATTACTTGCTGTATTTCCGTTTCTTCACAAGGAACATCGGGCAAATCCGCAGCGTAATCGCGTTCGATCTGAATCTCGCGGAACTGGAAGTCGCGTTTGGCGACATAGTCGCTAGCCGTCAATTCCAAGGTACGGTCGATGATTTCGGCCAGATTCTTACGGGCAAACTCTGCGCTGCTTTTGCGGCTGAAACTGAGCATGTTATCGACTATTCTCGCGGCCCGCCGGCCCGAGTCGTGAACACCTCTGAGCAAGTCGGTGATATTTCTCGATAGCAGATAGTCGTTCAGGGCTTTGAGGCTAATGCCATATTCACCGGCAGCCTTTTGGTTGCTGGGCATGTCGGGAGAAAAGCGATCGAGAATCACCTGAACGCTTTGCAGAATTCCGGCCAGCGGGTTATTGATTTCATGTGCCATACCTGCCGCCAAACCGCCTACCGAAAGCATCTTTTCCGATTGCACAATCATCTCTTCGACTTGAACCCGTTCGGTAACATCATCGATCCTGATTACCGCTCCATCGATGCCGTTTGTTATTAACGGATATATCGTGATGTCCGAGAAACGGGTTTGCCCCTCGATAATAACGGGGATTTTTGGAGCGGTTATTACTTCACGATCTTCGATTGATTGTCGGATACGAGCCAGATGGCCGGCATATTCTGGAAATACTTCCAGAAGATTTTTCCCTTGGGCTTCTTCGGGCGAAATACCGCTGGCTTGCTGCGCCATCAGGTTCCACTGAATAATATTTGCGTCGGCGTCGACGCCGATCAGAACCGAGGGCATGGAGTTGACGATGTTTTTAAGTAGATTTCGCAGGTGTCGGGCTTCTTCTTCGGCCTTTTTCAGGGCGCTGATATCACGCAGATTTCCGTGGCAAAGATTCTTTTCTCCGACCTTGATGAATGTAATAACGATTTCCGTGGGGAAAGACTCGCCATTGGCGCGGCGGTGAGTCCACTCGAAGCGGAAGCTGCGATCTTGTATTGCCTTGGTGATGATTTCATGAGCTTTTTCGGGAGAAGGTGTGCCATCGGGTTGAAACTCTGGTGAAACGTCTCCAGGCTTTAAGCCAAGGATTTCTTCCTTGTTTTGGAAGCCGAACATCCGCACGGCAGCTTCGTTGCAGTCCACAAACGTATCGCCGTCCAAAAGCGTCGTGGCATCGGCCGACCACTCGAAAAGGGCGCGGTATTTCTCCTCGCTCTGCTGCAGGGCTGCTTCGGTCTCCTTCAATACTGTGATATCTCGCCAAACGGTATGAATGAGTGTTTTATCACCGACCGCTATGTATGTAAGCAAAACGTCGGCCGGGAACAGTTCGCCATCGGCGCGCCGGTGATACCATTCGAACCGCAGGCTTCTTTCTTGCGGCATTCTGGCGACAACTTCTTCAACTACTTCCAGCGAAGACCTGCCGTCGGGCTGATATTCCGGCGCAAAATCCCATGGGTGCCTTTGCAGAATTTCGTCTTTGCTACCACATCGCAGGATGCGCACAGCGGCATCATTGCAGTCCACAAAAGTATCGCCATAGACAAGCAATGTGGCATCCGCCGATCCCTCGAAAAGCGACCGGTACTTTTCCTCACTTTCTTGCAAGGCCTTTTCGGCTTGCTTCAATTCGGTAAGGTCTCGCCAGACTGTATTGATAAGATGTTTTTCCCCGAACGGGATGTACGTCAGCAAAACTTCGGCCGGAAAAAGCTCGCCGTCGGCGCGGCGATGGGTCCATTCAAAGCGGCGGCTGCGATCTCGCGGCATGGCCGCAAGGATTTCCTCGGCTTTCTCCCGCGAAGAACATCCGTTGGCCTGGAATTCTGGGGAAAGCTCCCAGGGATGCATTTGCAGCAACTCTTCCTTGCTTTCGTAGCGGAGCATTCTCACGGCGGCATCGTTGCAATCGACAAAAGTATCAACGTCAATGAGCAAGGTGGGATCGTCCGAACATTCGAAAAGAGCACGGTATTTCCTTTCGCTATCCAACAAGGCATTTTCGGTCCGTTTCAATTCGGTTATGTCGCGAACGACGGCATGACCGAAGGCTTTGTCACCAATCTTGATGTATGTGAGAACCACCTCTGCGGGGAACAACTCACCATCGACATGATATTGCCACCACTCGAATCGGATGCTTGGCTGTTGGAACGCATTTTCAATGAGTTCTTTCGCTTTCTCGCGCGAAGGCGAGCCGTCGGGCTGAAACTCTGGTGAAACCTCCCAGGGGTGCAAGTTGACAAGTTCATTCTTGCTCTGGTATCCGTACATGCGTACAGCGGCATCATTGCAGTCAACAAAAGTATCATCGGCCAAAAGCAAAATGGAATCGGCCGACTGCTCGAAAAGGGCACGGTATTTTTCCTCGCTTTCTCGGACAGCCTCTTCAGCCAGCTTAAGTTCAGAAAGATCTCTTGAAACGGCATGTGCAATTTGTTTATCGCCAACCTTTATTAATGTCAGAACTATCTCCACGGGAAAAAGGTCGCCACTTTCGCTTTTGTGTAGCCATTCGAAGCGTATGCTCCGCTTTTCTGGTAATTCTGAAATAATTTCAAGAGCTTTTTCACGCGAAGATTTCCCGTCGGGTTGGAAATCGGGTGATAAATCCCAGGGATGCTTATTAATCAAGGAATCCCTATCGCGATAGCCGTACATACGGACGGCCGCCTCGTTGCAGTCTATAGTCATATCGCCGTCGAACAGGAACATCGGATCTGCCGACCACTCGAAAAGCGAGCGATATTTCTCCTCGCTCGCCCGTAAGGATTCTTCGGCGACTTTTCGTTCCGTATTATCGTTGATGACCCCGTCGAGACGGCATGCCTTTCCGCGTTCGTCGTAAACCACCTGCCCCCGGGAAAAAACCCACCGCTCCGCGCCGGCAGCGTCCCTGATGCGATATTCAAGGTAGATTGGTTTGTTCAGTCGGATCCTTTCGTCCAAACCTCGCTTGACCATGGCGAGGTCGTCCGGATGGATCAGGTCATAGTAGTTTTGCATGCTACGGCCGACAAAGTGCGATGGCGGATAGCCCGTGATCCGTTCTATCTGCCCGCTGATGAAACGAATCTCCCAGCCGTTATGTATATCGCACTGGTAAACCGCGCCGGGGATATTTTCAACCAGCGTTCGGTATCGAGCTTCGCTCTGCTGAAGCTCGCGAAATGCCAGAAAGCTGCTGAGCGAATCGGCGATGCGACGTCCGATCTCTTGGAATAGCTGACGTTCATCATCGGTCCATTTCCGTTCACGCGAACATTGCTGCATGCCGGTAATCCACGGAGATCCGACCTTCGGAAAAATCGGCATACACAACACGGATTTGATCGAAAACCGTGAGGCTTGTACAGCCGGTATCGGCTTTTCCGAGCCACTTCCAATGGACATGGGGGCCTTTATGTCCAGCAAATCTCGACTCAGTGACTGCAAGGAGGATATCGAGGCAAACTCGAATCCCATTTCACGCGCACCAGGGTATTCCGGGCGAGTGCTTTCCATGGGAACCGAAAAAGACTCCGCATCGGGATCGCAAGGATAGAATAAGAATGCACGGTCGACGTCGAAAATATCAAGCACAACATCCAAAGTGTCCTTAAGCATTTGCTCAAGGTCATCTGCCTGGCGAATAGCCCTGTCGACCCTTTCCATGTTCTGCAAAAAATGTAGATGTGTGAGACGATCGGCATCAATGCGGTTCATGCCGTCGTCAAACTTGCGGTCCCGCTTACGGTCGCCTCCAGAAAAGGCGTCTGCTTCGGCATCATTGCTATTGCCCATGCGACGTTCTTAGCCGTCCGCTGCGCGGATCAACTACTCTTGTGCCATAGGAATACATCCACATTCAACTTACAGTATTAGTCCTTCCAACTAATAATGATAGCCCCCCCATATAATACGGACGATTCATGGCTGGTGATTATACAGGGTTCCAAACTCGAAATGAGCCTCTAAGCCCATACGACCCGCAAACACGCATGAATCTGCTAAATCTATTTTTTACCTTGACTTAGTGTTTGCATGACACTATGATTAATAAATAGACAGTCGAATAGTTTCACGCCACCCAAGGCACGCGGCGATACCCACCCCACGCAGACACCCCAGTTTTCACGATACTGAAACAACCATAGATCCCAAAAATGCTCAACCAACTATACCGCCCGACATTGAGTTTGCTCACAGACCTCTACGAGTTGACAATGGCCAATGCGTATTGGAAGGCCGGAGTACACGATCGCCGCGGTGTTTTTCACTTGTTTTTCAGGTCCAATCCCTTTCGGGGCGGTTTCACCCTGGCGGCCGGATTGGCATTGGCTATGGAATTTCTGGAGAATTTACAATTCACCCCAGATGACATAGGTTACCTGGCTTCCCTAAAGGGGAACGACGACCAAGAACTGTTCGACCGAGGCTTTCTCGAATACCTGGGGAAACTGACGTTCCGATGTGATGTCGACGGCATTCCCGAGGGGACCGTGGTCTTTCCGCACGAGCCGCTAGTTCGCGTTTGCGGGCCGCTTATCGAGGGGCAAATCGTCGAGAGCATGCTGCTAAACGCCATCAACTTCCAAACGCTGATCGCCACCAAGGCCGCTCGGGTAGCCATGGCCGCCCAGGGCGAGCCCGTACTGGAGTTTGGCTTGCGCAGGGCCCAGGGCATCGACGGAGCCTTGTCGGCCAGTCGGGCGGCCTATTTGGGCGGATGCGCGGCCACATCGAACGTCCTGGCCGGCCGGCTTTTCGGCATCCCGGTGCGAGGCACCCACGCACACAGTTGGGTCATGTGTTTCGGCGACGAGCTCGAAGCCTTCGAAATTTACGCCCGGGCCATGCCCAACAATTGCGTTTTCCTGGTCGACACATACGACACACTCGAAGGCGTCCGGCGTGCGACCCAGG
>CAZISU010000103.1:0-10854 GCA_964541935.1 uncultured Planctomycetaceae bacterium
GAGTTTGCGGAGCAGGTCTTCGGTGGACTTCCAGGAATGGTCGTCGCTTTTAAAGCCCCAGGTGTGGTTGATCGTCATGCAGGTTTCCCAGTCCCAGCCGGGCATGCCGGTGGCGGGGATCTCTTGTTCGGGCGTGCCGAAGTCGCCGGGCGAGCGTTTACGTTTTCCGACGCGGTTGTTGACGATCAAATCGGGCTGCAGATCACGCAGGAAGGCTTCCAGGTTGCGGCCGTACTCTTCGTTCCATTCTTTGATCCATTCGCCGTCGAACCAGAGCACGCCGATGCGGCCGTAATTGGTCAAAAGTTCTTTGAGTTGGCCGCGCATGTATTTTTCATACTGGGGGAAGTCCTTGCCCTTGGCCGTGGGTTGGTGCCAGTCGAGGATGGAGTGATACCAGCAGATCTCGACGCCCTGCTTGTGACAGGCGTCGGCCAGGGGTTTGAGCAGATCGCGACCGTAGGGGCTGCCCATCACGTCGTAGTCGGTCATCTTGCTGTCGAAGAGACCGAAGCCGTCGTGGTGCTTGCTGGTGATGACGATGTATTTCATGCCGGCGCGTTTGGCAATCGAGACCCACTCGGCGGCGTCGTATTTGACGGGGTTGAATTTTGCTTGCAGCTTTGCGTAATCTTTTTCGGGGATTTTGCCGTGTTCTTGAATCCATTCGCCGTAACCGCCCACCTTTTTGCCGTTCCACTCGCCGGCCGGGACGGCGTACAACCCCCAGTGGATGAACATGCCGAACTTGGCGTCGCGCCACCACTTCATGCGTTTGTCCATTTGCTGTTTGGTTTCGCCGGGCAACGCAGCGGACGTCGGGCGGACGAAGGCGGTGCTTATGATGGCCAGGGAAATGGCGAGAAACAGAGCCATTCGAACTGAGAGCCGATTGATTGTGAGTGACATGATGGTATTCTCCTTGCAGGCAGAGATTGCGATTCCAATATTGTTGATATCAGGGGGGACGGTGGGTGGATTGTTTGGCTGGGTGGATTGTTTGGCTGGCCAGTGGTTAATTGTTTATTTTAACACATCAGATGCGGCGAGGGGAATACCTGGGGAAATCGGCTGCGGGAGTCGCTTGCGGAACGGGGGAACGCTGCATAAAATGCTGTTTTCGCGGATAATTTGCTTTCCCGTCAGGGCGGCTTGCCTTGCATTTTTAAAGGATTTGATATGAGTGCCGACGCTAAACTGCAAGAACTTGGACTGGAACTGCCACCGGCGCCGAAGGCGGCCGGCCTTTATCGCCCGCTGATTGTGGTGGAGGGCTTGGCTTACACCTCGGGTCACCTGCCGATGGATGCCGACGGAACACTAATCATCGGTCGCGTGGGCGACGACCTGGATCAGCAAGCGGGATACGATGCCGCGCGTCGAGCCGGGCTGGCGATTCTGGCAACGCTTCGCAGCGAGTTGGGTAGCTTGGACCGAGTTAAGCGATTGGTGAAAGTTCTGGGGCTGGTTCGATGCACAGAGGAGTTTACCCAGCAGCCGGCCGTCATCAACGGCTGTAGCGAGTTGTTCCGCGACGTATTTGGTGCGGACGCGGGCGTGGCCGTGCGGAGCGCCGTGGGCACCAGCGCTTTACCTTTGGGCGTGGCTGTCGAGATCGAGGCGATTTTCGAAATTTGTCGGGATTAAGTTTTGCTGTAGCCGGTATTGATTTCATGCCGGACTGAAAAAGCTGCACTGCGTAATCCGGTTTTTCTTGCAGATCGTTCTTGCGCTGTTCTTACGTCGTAAACTTCTCTGAAATCCTGCTGGGAAGTGCCGCGACATGTATGAGTGAGGTTTTAATGCAAGGCAAAATTCTAATTCTAGACAATTGCCGAGGCAGCATGGCCGTTCTCACGGAGATGCTCGAAGACAATTATGAGTTGGAAACGACCGAGGGTCTCGATTCCTTTATTGATAAGATGTTGGAATTCCGTCCCGACATTGTGATTATGGATGTTTTGACCACGGGGTCGGACGTCTACGAGGTTTGCCGCAAAATCAAGGCGAGCCCAGCAGGCCCGTTTACTCAGGTGATATTGGTTAGCGAACGGTCGTCGAGCGAGCAGAAGTTGCGGGGCTACGAGATGGGCGCCGACGATTATCTGATCAAGCCGTTCGACCAAGACGATTTGCTCGCCAAGGTCAATATTCACCTGCGTCTGCACAAGAGCATGGCCGAAATCTGGACGGCCGATTCGAAGATCGCAGAGTTCAATGAAGAGTTGGGACACATCGTCAAAGAACGCACAACCGAGTTGCCGGCCACGCGCGATATAGCTGTTTTTTCACTGGCGGAACTGGCGGAATCACACGATCCGGAAACCTGCGGGCATCTCAAACGGGTGCGGGGGTATTGCAGCATATTGTCTGAGGAATTATGCTGCGACGGGCCGTATTGCGACCAGATCGATTTCCAATTCGTCGCGGACATTTATCATAGCAGCCCTTTGCACGACATCGGCAAGATCGGCATCCCCGACGCGATCCTGCTCAAACCGGGACGTCTTAGCACAGAAGAGTTCAAGACAATGCAGCGCCACTCGGTTATCGGCGCCGACGCGTTGCAGCGGACGGTGATGCGGGGTAGCTGCGGGCGTTTCTTTGAGATGGCAATTGACATTGCCCGAAGCCATCACGAGCGCTTTAACGGCAGCGGTTATCCCGATGGACTTTGCGGGTCGGCTATACCACTGTCTGCTCGAATCGTGGCCCTGGCGGATGTATTCGACGCATTGACATCCGAGCGGGTTTATAAACCGGCTTACTCGATCGATGTTGCCAAGAGAATGATAGAGGATGAATCGGCCGAGCATTTCGACCCGGTGATAGTCGGAGCATTCGAACGGCGTTTAGGGGAATTTGTTCGCATCTGCGAATCAAAACGGCATTACGAGTTGGAGATGGTTCCGTCTTTCGACTGCGATGATGTTCGCCGTTAGTGATTTGGCGCAGCGGCCTGCTAACCCGCTCCCTGCACGGCAGAATCATTGCAGAACACGCCCAACTCCTTCAATTTCCCTATTATTGCTGCTTGTTCAACCGGTTTAGTGACGTAGCTTTCGCAACCTTCGCGGAAAGATTGGATGCAGTGCTCGGGATCGCGCAGAGCCGTGACCATGATTATCTTTGCCCCGTCGGTTCCAGTAATACCATACCGGGCTTCTACCTCGCGAACCGCGGCGAGGGCGAGGTGGCCGTCCATTTTCGGCATCATGATGTCGAGGCAAATGGCGTCGTAGGGTTTGTTGTCGGCAATAGCCAGGCGAACGGCCGTGACGGCCTCGCGCCCGTCCTCGGCAAAATCACACTGGCCGAGTGGACTGAGAAAAGCTGCCAAGAACTCGTTTGTGATGGGATCATCGTCGACGATTAAAAATCGTTTTGTGGCAAACCTATCCGAGTTCACACTGTGGTGCTTGATTATTTTGTAAACTCGCTGGATTATTGCCGCGATGCGTGAGCGGTCGGAGCTACGGGCAGCCATTTCGAGGCGCGTTGCATTGTCGCCCAACTCGCTATCGCCACGAGATTTTGCCTTCCTCTTGATGAGACATGCTACTTTTTGGATCTTGTGAAAATCATCGACATCCAACGCGGCAAGCGCTTCGTTTACGCAGTCTATGACAGAAAGCGATTTATCAAGAAAGGTTGGCATACTCTCAATCTCCCCAGTGAAAACAATTTGATTATGCAGGCATATTGCTGTCCGCAATCACGCCCAACTCGTGCATTTTTTCTAAAAGGGCCGATTCAGAGACCGGCTTGGTCACGTAACTTTCGCAGCCCTCACAGAACGATTTCATGCAGTGTGTGGAATCTCTCAAGGCGGTCACCATGATTACTTTAGCAACGTCGGCACCCATCACACCGTGCCGTTTCTCCATCTCGCGGATCGCCGGCAGTGCGTGATGGCCGTCCATTTCGGGCATCATGATGTCCAGGCAAATCGCATCGTAGGGCTCCTCATCCTCGATGGCTAGACGCACAGCCGTGACGGCCTCGTGGCCGTTGTGTGCATAGTCGCATTGGCCGTAGGGCTGCAGGAATGCTGAAAGTAGTTTTCGACAATGTTCTTCGTCATCGACAATTAGAAATCTTTTCATATTTATCTTCCCATAGTTACGCAACGATACAGTTGAGTTCGGGTTACAGTTGTTTGGTGTTTTCGAAAATGTCTCGCAGGCGATCGATTGCTTTGCCGGCGCGAGTACCGCTCGAACTGCGGGACGCCATTTCCAGCCGCATCGCATTATCTTCCAAAAGGCTATCGCCGTCTTTGTTGGCTTGATTCTTCAAATGGCGGGCAACCTCAGCAATTCGGCCGAAGTTGCCGGCGTCCAGAGCTGCCTGAGCTTCTTTTAAACAGTCTGCGCTGGAGAGTGAAGCAAGTTTGGGCAAGTCTCCGCCATTTTGTTTTTTCGGCGCGCGCACGGCTGACACTTTCACGGTCTCGCTTTGTTGCGGCCAGTCCAATTGTCTGCGAACGGCATCAAGCAGAGATGCGGGTGCAAAGGGCTTGGCTAAATATTCGTCCGCCCCGGCGTCCAGGCAGGTTTTTTGGGCGGTAGGTGAAGAATTGGCCGAAAGAGTAATTACCACGGTATGATTATCTGTCGAGGATTCCATATCACGAAATCGTCTGGTCGTTTCCAAGCCGTCGATGCCCGGCATTAGCACGTCCATGAGGATGAGGTCGAATTGTTCAACGGCAAGGATTTCGAGAGCTGAGAGTCCGCTGCAAACCTGCTTGGCCTGGATGCCGACTTTTTCAAGATAATCCATTGTTAGCGATCGGCACACGCGGTCGTCGTCGACGATGAGAACACGGGGCGTGCTTTGGGGTGAATTCGATTTTGCAGCCTGGCGTTGCCTAAGCTTCGAGACTGAGCCTTTATTGTCGGTGGGCAAGCGATTTTGTTTTTGCAGACACAAAGTAACCCAAAACGTGCTACCTCGCCCGGGTTCGCTTTCAACGCCGATTTCTCCACCGAGCAGCTTGGTGAACTTCTTGCAGATATCTAATCCCAGCCCCACGCCCATGTATTCGCGGTCGAGTTTATTGTCGAGTTGCAGGTAGCTGCGAAATAATTTGTCGATTTTGTCTTTTGGAATTCCGATTCCGGTATCGGTAATGGATATTCGAACTTGGGCCGATTTGTCGTCTTCGCTTTCAAGCGATGTTTGTATGGTGACCTTGCCCTCCGAAGTAAATTTGACCGCGTTGTTCAACAGGTTGCAGAGGATGTGGCGGAGGCGGTTTTCGTCGCCGTTGACAAAACGCGGCACCGAGTTGCATAAAACGGCCTCGATCTCCAGCCCCTTTTCCTCGGCGGTAAATTCCTGTACTTCCACGCATTGGCCAATCAGGCTTTCGAGGTCAAAATCCACCGAAAAGCGATTGCACTTTCCCGTCGCGAGTTTGGAAAAATCGAGCACATTGTCGATTAGATGAAGCAGGCGTTTTCCGGCGCCGTGAATAAAGCGAAGCTTCTCGTGTTGGTCAGGCCTTAGTGGCTCGTTGAGCAACAATCCGGAGAACCCCAAGACAGCGCTCATCGGCGCGCGAATTTCATGGCTCATGCTGGCCACAACGCCGTTGCTGTCGGAACTGATCGCATTGGCTTCGTCCGGCTCGGTGACCCGGTCGGATGGTGTGACGGCCTTTTCACCTTTATTTGGGCAGGTTGCGTTCTGCCCAATAGCCTTCTCACATTGCCGAGCTTGTTGTTCGAGTCGGTTGATCGACGTTGTAATGTCATGTTGGGTTATGATGCCGATCAACTTGCCGTTTTGCAGAACCGGCAAACGTTTTGCATCACTCTCACGCAGCATTTCGGCAGCGTTTACCCAATTGGCATCTGCTTCGACGGTTTGTATAGAGTCGCTCATGTAGTCGGCGACTGTGGTTCCCGTCTCACGGCAACCTCCAGTGGAAGACAGCAGATTGGATTTCGAGATCATGCCCAGCGGTTTATGGTGATTATCCACGACCGGGGCCCAGCCAATATCATGCGTATGCATTAGCTCGATAACGTGATAGATCGTGTCATTCCGCCTGACACTAATCACGTCTGGGTTCATGATGTGCTTTGCTTGCAGCATCGCATGACTCCAAAAAAACCTTTTGCGTAAATCGCAGATCACGCAGCCGGAGGGTAATAAAGCGGGGAAAGACGCCCGTCCTTCTCCACACTTAGCTTTGGAAGCTTAGATTACGACATGCCTTATGCAAAGCAAAAATTACTACTTAGATGCCCGATAAAAGGGTTGGTGGGATACTGCTAAGGTCGGGTTTATGTACAGTTAAACCGATTGCAATGAATGCAGTTGTCGCCGCAGGCCGTGCTATTTGGCCAATTGGAGTGGGTGGCAGAAACATTACTGACAAAGGCGTTTTTATAGCAGTTGCTGGAACGCGTTTTACTTGCGGCCACGGCCCTTTTTCTTGCTCGTTGGGCGTGGTTTGGGTTTATCTCGCTTTGCGGGAGTTGTGCCAGCACCTTTTGCCAGGCCACCTTTATCGGGCCCGCCGTCGACGTCAGTCTTGTGGGCCGGTTTTGGCATAAGCTTACGCTCGCAAAGGCCCCAGCCGCTGGAGGCAATGAAGTAGATGCACAGCCCGGCCGCTACTTTGAAGAAGAGGATGCCCATGAAGATCATCATGTACTTCATCATCTTCTGCTGCATGGCCTGCTGCTCGTCGGCCGGCGGCGGCATGAACATCTTCTGCTGCGCGATAAAGAGGAAGATCGTAAGAATTGGCAGGAGGTTGAAATATGGTCCCAGGCCGAACATGCCAATTCCGCTGGTGATGAATTCGGGCATGAAATCGAATCTCGCCCAGTTGAACAACATGTCGGGGGCGGCCAGGTTGGAACACCATGGCAGCAGGGTGCCGAAAAGCGACGAACCGCGTAATTCCACGTCGACCATCAAGCCTCGATACAGCCCGATGAAAATCGGCAACTGCACGAACATCACCAGGCAGCCGCTCATGGGGTTGTAGTTGTGTTTTTGGAACAGCTCGCGCTGGGCGCGGCCGCGGGCTTCCAGGTCCTTCTTGTATTTCTCTTGTAGCTGTTTGATTTTTGGCTGCAATTCGGCCATTTTTTGGGCGCCCAGGGCCTGCTTGCGACTCAAGGGGAACATCAGGCCGCGGACCAGAACCGTGAGCATGATAATAGCCAGGCCGTAATTCATCACGATGCCGTGGAAGAAATGCACGAGGGCCACCATGGGCTTGGCACAGATCGAAAACCAGCCGTAATAGACAAGTTCGCCCAGTCCGTAGTTTTCCAGCAGCGGCGGGCGTTTGGGGCCGGCGAAAATCTCGAACTCGTGCGACAATGAAGCGCCCGGTTCTAGCTCCTCGACCAGACTGCGCAGACGGAACGAAGTGTCGGTAATCTTCACGATGTCCGGATTGACCGGCCCTACCCGTAGCGGTTGCGATGTGGCAAACCAAAGGTCGTCCGACTTGTCTTTCATTGGTTTCAACACCGAAGAGAAATATTGGGCGTCGATTCCGATGTAGGTTATAGATTTATCTCGCCAGGGTTTGTCGAAATCGCCCCCCGCGATGGCGGGACAGCCTACCATTTCCAGGGCAGCGTCGTCGAACGAAACCACCATGTCGCGGAGCCCGGCCGACCAGACGCGGCCTACCTTGTTCGCGTACCACCAACCTTCGATGGGCAGACCGGTCGGCCCGTCCAACTGATAGGCGACCTTGCGGGACTTTTGGCCGATGTTGCGGACCTCGACTTTGAACACCAAGTTATAGACCGGCGCGTCGACGTCGCTCTCGTTTTCCGGCGAAACTTTCGCAAGCCGATAGATCTTGGCGACCTCGATATCCCAACGCGGAAGCTTGCAAACGAACTCGGCCATCGTGTCGTCGTGGCGGCCGATCTCCCAGGTGCCGTCGCGGAGATCGAGCCCAGCCATTTCCTTGTTGACATAGGCCGGGCGAACGTCTTTGGGGGCTTCGGGGTCGGCGATTGTTTCGGGCAAGACCTTGTCGTCGATCTGGGCCATCGTCAACAGGTATGAGAGCGGGTCTTGCGTGGGCGACTCATCGGAGTCCTCAAGCTGCTTCATCGTCTCCGGCCGTACAACCTCTAGCGGGAAACGGCCCAGCGTGGCCGAAAGCTTCTTGGAGGTACCCGCGCGGCTGATCGAAAGCTCGATGGTCTCGCCGGGCTTGCTAGCGGCGAGAAGTTCGCGGATTACGTTTTTTGTTGTGGTCTGCGTGTTGCCGATGGCGTCGATACGGTCGCCCGGCTTGAGGCCGGCCTTGTCGGCTGGGGTGCCGGTTCCCACAACTCGCACGGTAGTGCCGTCCAAGGCTAAATGGCCCAGGTAGCCGGCCGTTTCAGATAAGAAGCCGTTAGGGTCGGTGAGGGCCACGTATCGCGGGCTGTTGAGCTCGATTCGCTCTACGGCCGCTCCGCGGTCGGTGAGTGTGACCAACATGCGGTAGGGGCTATCTGGATCTGCCGACCCGAGCGTAACCCGGCGCTGTTCGGGTTTGATTTTGGGAAAATTCCCTTTGAGATTTTCTTTGTCGACGGGGATCTGAGCGTCTTTTTTATCTTCGTCGGCTGTTTTGGCTGCGTCAGCGGGCTTTTTTGGCTCGCCCGAAGGCTTTTCGGCCGGTTCTTTAGCCTTGTCGGGCTCGGCCTTGGCCAATTGCTTCTCGTCTTCCTTCCCGTCGGCCTTTTTATCGCCCTTGGGGTCGTCGGCAGCCTTCTGGGCCTGTTCGGCAGCCGGCTTTTCGGGCGGTTTTTTTGGCGGGCTGAAAAAGAACGTGTTCGCCATGAGAATGCCGAACGCAAGAAGCATGAATATCGCAAAATTGCCCGTCTGGGGGCCGGAACGCTTAGTCATCGACGAAAAACCCTGTTAGCGGCGGGGGATTAACCCCGTGTTTATGGTATGCGGTCACTATAGATAATGAATGTATGTATCGACCGCGAGGGAGACTCTTCCCTATTGTTACGCAGTTACAGCCCCTTATTCTCTCGCAACGGCCAAATCTTGCAATGCCAAAGGCATAATGCAGACAGGTTCTGCCAATATGGAGGAAAAAACGGGTTAACTGCCACACATTCCAGCGTCAACGCCCGTCGCGAAGCCGATCGGCCAGGAAATTGTCGAGTTCGGGCACGGCATAGATTCGCTCGACCGTTTGCTCGATGTCGTATTCAACCCGCCGGAAATTGATCACGTTGTCGTCAAGAATCACGTAGCAAGATCGTGAGTCTCCATCGCGTGGCTGGCCCACCGAGCCGACGTTGATCATCAGCTTTTCATCACCAATTGTGTATTGATGATCGATCTCGTCGGGGCTGAAGAAACGGAAATCTTCGGTGAAAACGCCCGGAACGTGGGTGTGGCCTTGGAAAGAACAGCGTTTAATCAACCCGAATATCTTCTCCATCTTGCGCCGATTATAGGTGTCTTCGGGGAAAACGTACTCATTCAGTGGGTTTCTGGGGGATCCGTGTACGAAGAGCATGTCGTTTTCCTGGAAATTTCGCGGACGCTCGCCCAAGAATTCCCAGCGACGGTCGGAAGCGGCTGGGTTGCCCGCGGTCTTTTCCAACTGGTCACGGGTCCAGAAAATTGCCCGTTCGGCGCCGGAATTGAACCCTTCGGGGTCGAAAAGAGCGCCCTGGTCGTGGTTTCCCAGCAAGCAGACGTCGGTTTTCATGAGGATATCGATGCACTGGCACGGATTTGGGCCGTATCCGACAATATCTCCCAAGCAGAAGATTCTTTCGGCGCCTTGCTCCTGGATGTCCGCATAGACCGCGTTTAAGCTGGCCAGATTGCTGTGTATATCACTAATAATGGCAGTTTTCACGCGCTCGCTCTTTTCTGCGGCCTGCTTGAGTGTGCCCTGTTTAGGTGTGCCGTATTAGGGTTTGATGGCGTCTTGGTCACGACTCTTTTTCTCGTTCGCCCCGCTTTGGGGGCCTTCACCCTAGAATGGTAACAGTTTATTGTTGTATTTTACCACGGTCAAGTCGAGCCTTATAGACGAAATCAGACATGAATATTCTGGCGATTGAAACAACCGAGCGAATTGGCAGCGTGGCGGCCATGTGCGATGGGCAAATGCTGTGCGAGCGGGACCTTGTCCACTCTCAGCGAAGCGCCCAGTCTCTGGCCCCGGCCGTAAAGGCCGTTTGGGCCGAAGTCGGCTGGCAGCCGGCCGATGTCGACCTGCTGGCCGTTACCATCGGACCTGGGTCGTTTACCGGCCTACGGATAGGCATAACCACCGCCAAAACGCTGGCGTTTTGCTGTGGGGCGGAAATTCTCGGCATAGACACCTTGGAAACCATCGCCGCCGCGGCCCCGTCGGAAATCGAACATCTTCAGGTCGCCATCGACGCCCAACGCAACGAGGTGGTCGTGGGATCGTTCCGGCGCTGTGCCGACGGGTGGTTTGCGTTCGAAGAAGGTGGGGCTCGACTAATCGACATCGACGTTTGGCTCGAAAACCTGCAAGCCGGCTCGGTCACCGCCGGGCCGATTCTCAAGAAACTGGCCGAGCGACTGCCCGAAGGCGTCACCGCGCTGCCGCCTGAACAGTCACGTCCCACGGCAGCTAACGTGGCTCGTCTGGCCGCTCGGCACTACGCCGCCGGGCAGCGCGACGATGTTTTTAAGCTTGTGCCGGTGTATTCGCGGAAAAGCGCGGCGGAGGAGAAGTGGGAAGAGAAATCTGCCACGGATAAACACGGATGAACACGGATGAACACGGATGGGGAGAACGATTACGTTTAGGCCATCCGTTTGAGATTTTGGAGTGTGGGAAACGGCTTTTTTATTAAACGGAGT
>CAZISU010000104.1:0-10842 GCA_964541935.1 uncultured Planctomycetaceae bacterium
ATTTGACCTCGGCCGAGCGGGCCATCGTCGTAAGCAGTGTGGCCGGGGCCACGACCTTGGCCATGGCTACCCTGTGTGGCGAGAAGGAATTGGGCGACTATAAAGAGTTGGTCGTGGCCCGTGGGCAGGTCGTCGATTTCGGCGGTGAATACCGGCCGGCCGATCTGGCCGCCTCGCTGGGGCTGTGGCTGACGGAGATCGGCGCGGCCAACCATACGTCGCTGGACGATTACACCCGAGCTATTGACGAACAAACGGGAGCCGTTTTGTGGGTTGAAGACAGCCGCTACGTTAGGCAAGGTTTTACGCCAAGCCCGACGCTCAAGGATGTCGTGGCGGTGGCGCGGGCTAAAAAGGTTGCGGTCATCGCACACCTCGACGGCGGCACGTTGATCGACGGCGAGCTGCTAGGTCTGGGCGGCGCGGCCAGCGTGCGCGAGGCGGTTGCCGCCGGGGCCGACGTGGTGGTCTTTCGCGGCGACCGATTGCTGGGCGGTCCGCATTGCGGGCTGATCGTGGGCCGTCGCGCTTCGGTCGAGCGGGTCGAGCGTCATCCGCTGGCCGACGCCTTTCGAATCGACGGGCCTGCATCCGCGGCACTGGCCGCCACGTTGAATTTGTACGCCGACGAGGGGAAGGCCAAACGTTCTATTCCGCTATTGCAACTCTTGAGCACGTCGAGCGACAATCTGAAGAACCGGGCCGAGCGGATAGCGCCACAGTTGGCGGCCTGCGACGCGGTGGCTGCGGCCGAGGTCAGTGAAGGCGTGGCGCATCTGAGCGGCTGCGATTGTGTTGGCGACGAGCTTCCCACCTGGCGAATTGTAATCGAGCCGGCCCATGCTGCGGGTGAGCAGATCGATGTCGAGCGTTTGGCGGCCGAGTTACTGGAAGGCGAGCCGTGCGTGGTGGCGCGAGCCGAAGGCGAGCGACTGCTTATCGATTTACGCAGCGTGATACCCTGGCAGGATATTGAACTGGTAGCGGCCTTTGAAGCGATGGATGCGGATGAAGAAGGCGAGGAGGAGGAATAGAAGATGATGGGACTGGACAAACCGACGGGGATCGGCCATGATGGGGGATTGCCTCGCGGAGATGCTTTTTGAAGAAACGGCGGCCATACGATCATGCCACATAGCGACTTTACCATCGAATCACTCGCGGCCCATTTGCACCTGACGCCGCAACAGGTGTGCCGTTTGGCCGATCGCGACAAATTGCCGGGCCGCAAGGTGGGCGGACGCTGGGTTTTCTCGCGGGCAGATATTCACCATTGGTTCGAGGACCGCATCGGGCTATCGGACGAAGGCGAGCTGGTCGAGGTCGAAGGCGTCTTGGGCCGTTCACCCGCGACCGGCGAGAATTTTGATGTTACGGTAAGCGAGTTGCTGCTGCCCGAGGCGATTGCTGTTCCGCTGGCGGCGCGGACGCAGGGCTCTGTAATTCGCGGCATGGTCGACATGGTGGCCCAGACCGGCATGTTGTGGGATCCCGAGAAGATGACCGAGGCGATCCTGGCCCGTGAAAAAATGTACCCCACCGCGTTGGAAAACGGCGTGGCCCTGCTGCACCCGCGGCGGCCCATGACCAGCATCCTCGGCCAGTCGCTGATCGCCTTGGGAGTCACGCCGTCGGGAATACCCTTCGGCGGCGGGCGCGGGATGCTGACGGATGTCTTTTTCCTGATCTGCTCGGTCGACGACCGCGGGCACCTGCAAAGCCTGGCGCGTCTTAGCCGCGTGATTACCGCTCCCGACGTGCTCGACGAGCTTCGCGCGGCCACCAATCCACAAACGGCCCATCGATTGATCGTCGAGGCCGACCGTAGTCTGTCTAACTGATCGGATGCAGTTGATGGTAGATAACGCAACAACCCGGCCGGCGACAACACCGACCGCGGTGCTTCTTGTGGGCAAGGTCGAGCGAGCGGAGTTCCGCGAGGCACGCGCACAGCTCGACGCGCTGGGTTGCGTCCGTGCGGTGTCCGACATCGAAGCCGGCTTGGCCGTTTTGCAGGACGGGTTCGTGGCCGAGGTGATCGTGATTGCCCAATCGTTTCCCGACGAGTTTTCCATAGCAGCGGTCGACCGCTTGCGTCGTGCGGCGCCGCTGGCGCGACTGCTGGGACTGATGGGCAGTTGGTGCGAGGGCGAGGTTCGCACCGGGCACCCTTGGCCCGCCACGCCACGGCTTTATTGGCACCAATTTCCGGCCCAATGTGACCGCGAGCTGGCGAGACTGCAAAGCGGGATCGGTTCGAGTTGGGGATTGCCGATAACGGCAGGCGACGAGGAACGACTGTTGGTGTCGCAAAAAACGGTCGAACCCAGCGGTTCCGGCTTGATCGTGATTTGGTCGCGGCAGTTCGAAATGCAAGATTGGCTCTCGGAGGCCTGCCGGCTGCGGGGCTATGCCACGATTTGGCTGGCACCGGGTCGGACCACGAAAGTCGCCGGCGCGAAGGCGGCCATTTTTGACGGGTGTCGCACGGACGAGGTGGAACTTGGTGAACTTGAGCAACTGTGCGGCCTTATCGGTTCGGTCCATGAAAAAACTGTCCCGATCGTGGCCCTGCTGGATTTTCCGCGTATCGAAGATCACGCCCGGGCGATAGCCGGCGGCGCGGCGGCCGTGCTTTCGAAGCCGCTGACGATCGACGATTTGTTTTGGCAACTGGATCGGGTTGAGGGCAAAACGTAGCACCGTAGGGTGCGTCCACGACCGACGCACCCCACAGGTTTTACCTCTACTCTGTATGTAGTTCGAGTTCGTGCTCGAAAAATGCACTTTCACCCGGCGGGATGATTACGGGTTTGGCCCAGAGTTCAACTTCCAGTTCGTCGAGATCGGCCGGGAAGGCGTAGAGCCAGGTGAAATCGACTGTTTTATTGTCGAAACGCTGGGTAAGTTGCAGGCCATCGGTGCCTTTGAAGGTCCAACTCCCGTCGGGGCAAGCGGAGCGGTAGAACCGCTGGCCTTCGCGCAGACCGGGGATGATCGTGCTCATGTCCTTGTCGACTTTATTGCCTGCGAGCGACGTGAAGCTCACACGGGTTTTTTCGACATCGCCCAGGTCGAGACTCATGTGCGAGCGCATCTGCGTGGGGCGGGGTTTGTCGCTGGGGTTGATGGTTTCAAGGCGGATGGTAACCGCCGGGCGGTCGTCGGCCAGCGTGATGGTGCGTCGCAGTTCGAAGCCCAGCCCGATTTTGCTTTTGAGCGTCACCGAGCTATTGCTCTTGCTCTGGACGACGGCCGGCTCCATGGCTCCGCACTTGTCGAAGGTGTAGATGCCGCCGATGCGACTGTCCTCGCCACCATGAAACGGGAAAAGGAGATTCTTGGTTGTGTTGTAGGCCGTGGCGCACTTGCCGGACTTACGGTCGATGATACGTAATGCGCGACCGCCGAAAAACGGCAGCACGTCCACGCGGATATGTTCGTTTTCGAGTGTGACCAGGGGCAGGGGCATATTGACCAGCGCCGAGAGTATGACCAACTGATTGGGGTCGCCGCTGTGTTCGCGAATTGTTCGAAAACCGTGCGACTTGAGCTGCTGCGCAAGCTTATAGGCCTCGGCCGGAGTGCCCAGCGGCTTGTTGAAAATCAACTTACCGTCTTCGATCTTGTAGCCGTTGCGGGGGAACCAACGGGCGTATGCCAAGGGCATGCGGGCCACACGCACTCGATCCAACAGCACGGGATCCCCCTTTACGGCAGCCTCGGCCTTATCGAGCAATGCGTCGGCTTTTGCCAGCACATCGTCGCCCAGGTATCCCTGCGCGGCGTTAGTGTAGAGGTGCATGTGGATATTTTCTTTTTGCACCTTGTCGTGCAGCATGGTGATATAGTCGCCAATCGGCCCGGCGGCCGGGCCGTAATAGCCTGCGAGGAATTCGCGGATTACCTTTTGGCCGTCTTGGTGCGGATCTTTGAGCAATTCGGAAGCCAGATAGCCTCGCAAAAGGCTGAACTCGCCACCACCGCCGCCGGCGCCCATGGCCTGGGCGAAGATGCCCTCGAAACCCAACTCGTTGTAGAACTTGAAGTCGGCCAGCATCGCTCTGAAGTTGGGGAAGGGGTTATAGTAGTGGGCGAAATTCACAATGTAGTGCCAGGCGTAAAGATGCTTGCAAATCTTCGACCACGACTGGGCGCGACGCTTATAATCGGCGTTCAATGGGCAGGTGGCGATGGGGTGACTATCGCAGCAGGGGAACATGTGACACAGCCAAACGGCCACGTTGGGGTGCATCTCCATCCCGACCGGCGGCTCTTCGGTATACATGTAGGCCAGCGTGCCGATCAGCTTGTCGGGATAGACCTTCGAGGTCCGCTTGGCCAACTCGTTGACGAACCAATATTGCGTGCCGCCAGGCGTCTTGTACTTGGCGTTCATGGCCCTGCACTTTTCGCAGTCGCAATTTGTGTACCAGTCCATCTGTGATAAATTATGCTGGCGAAAGTGCGGGTGAGCCTTCATGCGTTTGAGCATGCGCTCGGTGACGATGTCGAGCACCTCGGGATTGGTGAGGCAGAGCTGCGTTTCAATGCGCACGCGGCGTCCGTTGATCTCGGAGAAATATTCGGGATGTGTTTCGAAGAATTCGCCGGGACTGATGTAGCGGAAATATGAGTGACACGTGCCGTCGAAGTCGTATTGAACGCCTTGGGCATGGTCGACGCCACCCCGGCCGCGGTTCATGCCGCGGCGGGCCATGAACTTAGCGTCTCTGCCCGGCCAGTTGTAGCTGGTCGTGCGCCAGAGGAAGCCGGGCTTGACCAGGCGGTCGGTCTTGGCGACGCTGATGTCGGTGTGCTTGGGCACGATTGTCGAGCCCGGCGCGAGCCAGCGGATGCCCAACTCGTCTTCGAGGAAGCGTCGCGCCCCGTGCAGCGTGCCGCCGGCCGCCGTGCCGGCGATGATCAGGTGCGGGGCTACAGTGCGGATGACGTAGCCCTGTTCGTCGAGTTGCTCGTCGGTCGGCTTAACGCCCAAAGCCGCTGCCGTTTTGCCGCGCCCCAAAACGATCGTGGGCCGATCGTCGCTGGGTTTGCCTTCGATTACGGGCAATTCAACACCGGTTGATTGCTTGAAATGTGCCTGCACTTCAGCAGCGGCCGTTTTCTCCGAGGGGCTGGCCGTGGGGTCCAGGACTATCGCATAATTGCTGGCCCCGTCGTCGAGCAACTTAATCGGTCCGGAAGCTGTGGAAGCAGATTGGGCCGAAGCAACCGATAAAGCCAAGGAAAACGATAGAAGAACCGTCAGAGCTACCGCGATTCGTTTCGTAGATGTGCGCGCGCATGCCATGGATCATTTGCTCCTAGAAAATATTTGGAAAATGACCGGTCAGGCACGGCCGGAAAAATCACTCCGTTATCATATCATATCGGGATGGGGCTTTTCAATACTGCGTCGAACAACTTAGACTGATAAATGGGCGGTTGAGATACTAACCCGAGGCGCAAGCGAAGGGCGTGAACCAATGTAAACGTCGCACCTCCCTTCGCTTGCGCTTCGGGTTAGTATGGGGGGTGGAAAAAGATTATCCGTGCTATTACAAGTTAAATAAACACCATTGAGACAGTCGTTAAATGTACGAACACTTCATGAAACTCGCCCTGCAAGAGGCTCAGGCCGCTATGGAAGAGGGCGAAGTGCCGGTGGGGGCGGTTATTGTCGAGGGTCCAATCGCCCAGAAGTCGGTCGTGGACGGGATTGTTGTGGATGGGTTTTCCAGCGAGGGTTCGATACTGGCCGGCGGGGGGCGGGTGATTGCCCAGGCACACAATCAGCGTGAGGGGCTCAACGACCCCACTGCCCATGCGGAAATTATCGCTATCACCCAGGCGGCCGAGTCGCGTCGCAGTTGGCGGCTGGACGGTTGCACGCTGTTTGTGACTCTGGAGCCGTGTCCTATGTGCGCCGGAGCTATCTTGCAGGCCAGGATCCCGAACGTTGTGTATGGGGCCTCGGATCCCAAGGCGGGGGCCGTGGATTCGCTTTTTAAGTTGCTGGGCGACCGGCGGTTGAACCACCGATGTATGGTTACAAGCGGTGTGTTGGGTGAGCCTTGCGGGCAAATCTTGACCGAGTTTTTCCGGCAGCAACGTCGGTTGGGTAAGAAGTAAACGTGTAGGGCGTGGTATTGCCCGTCATTCACGTTGCCAAATAACCCATTGCCGGGTTATAACCCGGCCTACGTTGCGAAACGCGCGGGGACAAGCCCCGCCGCTAACGATTGTGGACCTGAAGGAGGACTGGGCTATGGAATATCATCTTTCTCGACGCGATAAGCTGCGGCGGGCGGTTAAGAAGGCGGGGGCCGATGCCTTGCTGGTGACTAGCTTTACCAACGTCACCTATCTGACGGGCTTTTCGGGCGACGATAGTTTTCTGCTGATTGGTAAGGATGCGGATGTGATTCTTAGCGACGGCCGTTACACGACCCAACTTGAAGAGGAATGCCCGGGGCTGGATGCTTACATTCGTCCGGGGGGTGAGGGGATGTTCAAGTCGGTTGCTAAAATTGTGGGCAAGGTTGGGGCCGCTCGTTTGGGGGTGGAAGCGCAGTCGATGACGGTTTCTCTGTACAACCGTTTGGATAAGGAACTGGCGAAGGCTGACTTGGTTCCGACTGCGGGGTTGGTGGAAAAGCTGCGTGAGATCAAGGACAAGCGCGAAATCTCGGCATTACGTCGAGCGATCGAGATCACTGAACGGGGGTTTGCGGTTTTGCGGGCCATGCTGCGGCCGGAAAAGACCGAGAAACAGGTGGCCGACGAGCTGGAGTACCAAATGCGGCTATTTGGGGCCAAAAGCATCGCATTTCCCAGCATTGTGGCCGTTGGACCGCGGGCTGCGCTGCCTCATGCAACGCCTGGCGATAGTCAAATTGGGGAAAGCAACCATCTGCTGGTCGACTGGGGGGCTAATGAGGGTCAGTATAACGGTGACTTGACGCGAGTCCTGGTGACCGGTAAAATTTCGCCGAAACTTGAACGCGTGTATAGAGTTGTGCTCGAAGCGCAGCGACAAGGCATCGAGGTGGTTCGGCCTGGGGCAATTGCCCAAGACGTCGACCGAGTTGCCCGAGATGTTATCGAGCAGGCGGGTTTCGGTCGATACTTTGGACATGGTCTGGGTCACGGCCTAGGTCTGGACGTACATGAGAACCCCCGTTTGGGTGTTTCCAGCGAAACGGTCTTGAAGCCCGGAATGGTGGTGACCGTGGAGCCGGGCATATACCTACCTGGCTGGGGGGGCGTTCGAATCGAAGACGACATTTTGGTTACGCGATCTGGGCATGAAGTCCTCAGCAGCGTGCCCAAGAGTTTTGAGGAATCAATCGTCGGCTAGCCATTTTAGTGACTAACTTGGTGGGCCGAGTTCAATTTGGAGAGATGGGCATGGCCGGATCATCGTCATCCACCCCAGATATTTTTGACGTGCGGAAAATTCGCCGCCTTGTGGAACTGATGAAGGAGCACGATCTGAACGAGATCGACCTTCGTCAGGAAGATATGCGTATTCAATTGCGTCGCGGCATTGCCAGCGATGGCGGTTTGTATCCGCCCGCAGCTATGCAGGCTCCGCAGGTAGCGGCACCGCCCGCGGCTGTACATCCGGCTGCCGAAGCGAGCGCTGTGCCGGTTGCTGAAGCGGCCGATGAATATGCCGTTATCAAAAGCCCGATGGTGGGCACGTTCTATACCGCTTCGGACCCGGAGTCGCCCCCGTTCATCAAGGTGGGTGACCACGTGGGGCCGGAAACGACCGTTTGTATTGTCGAAGCCATGAAGGTTTTCAACGAGATTCCGGCGGAAACTTCCGGTAAGATCGTGTCCGTTTTGGGTAAGAACGGCGAACCGGTCGAGTTTGGGCAACCGTTGTTTAAGGTCGACCCGCAAGGCTAACGCCGCCTCACAAGGATAAAGATGTTCAAACGTATTTTGGTGGCCAATCGGGGCGAGATAGCTCTGCGGATTTTTCGTGCCTGTCGCGAGTTGGGCGTCGAGACCGTGGCGGTATATAGCGAAGCGGATCGCGGTGCGTCGTATTTGAAGATGGCCGACGAGGCCTATTGCATCGGCCCGCCCAAGCCGGCCGACAGCTATCTGAAAATCAGTCGCGTGATCAGCGCGGCCGAGATCGGCAACGTACAGGCGATTCACCCAGGCTACGGCTTTCTGGCTGAAAACCACCATTTTGCCGAGGTTTGCCGGAGTTGCAATATCGAGTTCATCGGCCCCTCGCACGAAGCCATGCAGTTGTTGGGCGATAAGAACGCGGCCCGTAAGCTGGCCCGCGAGGCCGGCGTGCCCACCGTGCCGGGCAGCGACGGGCTAGTGGGCGACGAGGCCGAGGCCCTGAAAATTGCTCATGAGATCGGGTTCCCGGTTTTGATCAAAGCGTCGGCCGGTGGCGGTGGACGCGGGATGCGAGTGGCGCTGAACGACCTGGCCCTCAAGGCGGCCTTGCAACAAGCCAGCGCCGAGGCGGAAGCCGCTTTTGGAAACGGCGACGTTTATATCGAAAAGTACGTCGAGAATCCGCGGCACGTCGAGGTACAGATTCTGGCCGACAACCACGGCAACGTGGTCCATCTTTGGGAACGCGACTGCTCGATGCAGCGTCGGCACCAGAAGCTGATCGAAGAGAGCCCGGCCCCGAACTTGCCCGCAGAGACGCGCCAGGCCATGTGCGAAGCGGCCGTGCGATTGGTTAAATCGGCCGACTATACAAACGCCGGCACTGTCGAGTTCATCGTTGCCGGCAACGGCGAGTTCTACTTCATCGAACTCAATGCCCGCATTCAGGTCGAGCACCCGGTCAGCGAGATGGTGACGGGCATCGACTTGATCAAAGCCCAGATCCAGATCGCCAGCGGCGAGCCGCTGCCGTTTACGCAGGAAGACGTAAAGCTCGAGGGCGTAGCAATCGAGTGCCGCATCAACGCGGAGGACGGCGAGAATAATTTCCGCCCCTCACCCGGCACGATCACGCATCTAATCGCGCCGGGCGGATTCGGCGTGCGTTTCGATTCGCACGTTCACGCCGGCTACACGGTTTCGCCCTACTACGATTCGACGATCGGCAAACTGATCGTCCACCAGCCGACACGTGAAATGGCCATCGCGTGCATGAAGCGTGCCTTGCGTGAGTTCGAAATCGAGGGCGTTAAAACGGCGACTTCGCTGCAACTCAAGATCCTCGAACACGCGGATTTCATCGCATGTCGGGTGGATACGACGTTTATTGAGCGAACGTTGCTGAATAAGTAGGCCGGGTTGCAACCCGGGTTACGTTGCTGCGCGGCCCAGGTTCATGAAGCTGGGCTCCCCGTTGTTTCTTTAACGGGCATCTTGGGCTGCCACGACATCTGCCTTCTCAAATCGCCGCTGCATTCTTCGAAGAATCCCTCTTATGCCAATCATGGCATCGCGGTTTTACAGCGAATGCGCCATGTGGGGGGGATTGACAAGACAGATTGCTGGTAACTAACATGACAAACATACCGTTCATCGAGTCGTGTAGTTAAGGCAGTTTATGCCACCCTAGGGCGCGCTCTCTGAAGCAAACGACACTTTGTTTGTATCAACCAAGGGGAAGTATCGTGAAGAACCAATTTGCCGCATTTTTGCTCATTTTTGCGGTTGCAACAATTTCGCTCGCTTTGCCGCAACCACTTCACGCGGCCATTGTCGTCGATCCCGACAGCACCGGGGCCACCGATGTCACTCCAGCCGATCCGTGCACCTGGACGAGTGACACCGGTGCCTATATTGGGGAGTGGTCCTATGGATCGCTGCTGGTGGATGGTAGCAGTGGGCTTCTTTCTGGCTCCTGTAGAATCGGCTCCGCTCGGTATTTGACCGGTATCGTGACGGTTGATGGGGCCGGATCGAGTTGGACAAATGATGGGTATCTCTGTGTCGGCGTAGACTGGAAAGGCATACTTGCTATTACCAACGGTGGGGCGGTGGTCTGTGGTGGCTATAGCTACATCAGCCGCAATTACTATTCGACCGGCAGCGTAACGGTCGATGGGGTCGGCTCAAGTTGGACAAATAGCGGTGACCTCGAAGTCGGACATAGGGGCGACGCCACGCTTGTTATAACTAACGGTGGGGCGGTCAGTAACGCCAATGGCTTCATTAGCAGATATCACTCTTCTTCCAGCGGCGTGACAGTCGACGGTACCGGCTCAAGTTGGACAAATAGCGGTAACCTTGAAATCGGCTATTACGGCTATGGCAGTCTTGACATTACAAACGGCGGGGCGGTATCGGTGGACGGTAGCACCTGGGTCGGACGCGGTTACAGGAGCAGCATCAATTTTGGCGCCGCTGGGGGGACGTTGACTACCGGCGGCCTTGTTTTTTCCCCCGCACAACTCACCGGCACCGGCACAATCAACACGCATAGCCTTCTAAGTGATCTTGATTTGGTGTTTGACGCTACGCACGGATTGAGTCAGATAATCAACGTTAACCAACAAGGGCAAGATATAACCATTAATCTGGATGCTGGTGGCGCGAGCAGCCTCACAGACATCTTTGGCGCGGGTTACGCCGCAACGGGAACGCTCTCCATCAGGGATAGCGTGGCGATATCTTCGAGCAAAGGCTACATTGGCTACAAGTCTGGTTCGAACGGCAGTGTAACGGTCGATGGTGCCGGCTCGAGTTGGGAAAATAACGGCAACCTCTACGTCGGCCTTTCCGGCGACGGTACACTTGCTATTACAGGCGGCGGCTTGGTCAGTAATGGCGACGGCTTCATTGGTAACAGTACAACCGGGAGCGTGAGGTGCCCCCATTTTTTGGTCCAGGGGT
>CAZISU010000105.1:0-10828 GCA_964541935.1 uncultured Planctomycetaceae bacterium
CCTATCGGGGCGGCGCAGCCGCAAGAGGCATAATTTGTTGCTGCAATCCCCCCGCTTGTACCTTCGGCACGTGCGATAGACGAGCTGTCGGGGCTACCCATTTTTAGACAAGCTGCCGTCGTAGAAGCAGGCAACCCAGCCCGCCAAGCAGCAGTACGATCAAGCCCGGCTCGGGCACCGAGGCTGGTGGACTGGAGGTTTGCTGCCAGTTTGCTGCCAAGATCGCGGCGTCGGCATCGTCTACCCGCCCATCATCGTTAAAATCGCCCTGTGCCCAAGTCACGCCCGAGGCGGTAAGCCAATTGGCAGCCAGAACTGCGGCATCGTCAGCATCGATCACCCCGTCGGCATTAGCGTCGCCGGGCAGTGGGACGGTTACGATAAGACTCAGAACACCATCAGTCAACAACCTAGAAATGTCCCAATGACTCCCGTCGACATCAGGAAATGAATATGTATCAAAACTACCGTTAGGTGTAACGCCGGTAAAATCGAACAGTTGCCACTGGTCGCCAGGTGTGGGTATGAAACCGTTGTATTGATGGACTACGAGTGTCCCGCCTAAGCCGACATCGATGCCGGGATCGAAGGCAATGGTCGACCCCCAGTTGTCATCTTCGAACTTGAAGATTAGTGTACTCTCCGAATCGATAGAAAAACCGTCGCCAACGGTAATTCCCAAGGGTGTATCTGGCGTGCCATTGTCATCGCTATCCAAGCCATCATAATCCCAGACATGCAAGAACTTATTCGCCGGTAAATTGATCCCCTCTACCCGCCCATCCGGCTTAATAAAATTTGTTAAATCGTCTGCCGTCTCGTATAACATGCCCTGAGCCCCCCTTGCATCAGCGGCCGTCAGGTTAACGCCAGCTATGGTGGCACCACTGAAATCGGCATTGGCTATCTTGGTACTCCAGAAAGAAGCATCGGTAAGATCCTTTCCGGAGAAGTCCCAACCAGCAAGGTCATTGAAGTGCAAATCGACTCCGTTGAGTTCGCCGCAAGCGTAGCTGGCGGTAGACTCGAATTGTGACTGAGTGAAACCTCTGAAGGTGGTTCTAGAGAAATAGGCGCCCGCAATCGTTGCCCCCGAAAAATCAGTGTTGGCAAGCATAGCATCAATTAAAATGGCATCGGTAAGGTCCGTCTCTGAAAAATTAACGTCAGCTAGGTTTTTTCCTATTAAGTTGCAGCCTGACAGATCCAGGCCGCCCAAGCTGATTCCAACCAGCGAATGTGTCATGTAATTTCTCGTTGCCTCGAGTTGTTTGCAGGTGAAACCGATGGCTGAGTTGAAGTTGGCCCCGGAAATATCAGAATTAGCGAACCATGCATAGGTGAGGTTTTTGCCCGCGAAATTCAAACCGCTAAGATCGTTGTTACTCAAGTTAATACCGCTCAGTTCGCCGGTGGTGAAACTGCCTATCGACACAAATTGTTCCCGGGTTAAGCCACAGGAGTTCATGTCACTCAAGTTTGCACCGGCAATTGTCGCCCCAGCCAAGTTCGCTCCAGTCAGGTTCGCTTGGTTTAAAATGGAGTCTGAAAGGTTCGCCCCCATCAGGTCAGCATTAGTGAGGTTCATGCTTCCGAAGGTACAGCCTCTCAGATCGGTGCCCCTCAAGTCAATTCCGACCATATTAACGTCCGCCTCTTCGAGTTGCTTCCGGGTGAATCCGATTGCCGAATTGAAATTTGCTCCGGTGATTATGGCGTCACTGAAATTTGAGTTGGTAAGGTTCGCCCCCGAAAAATCCGCGCCGGTGAGCGTGGTGTATTCGAAAGAAGCTTCGCTAAGGTTCTTGCCGGAAAAATCCCAGCCGCTCAGGTCGCTGATGGGCAATTTCACTCCTGATAGTTCACCGGTGACGTAACTACTCGTCGACTCGAATTGTGCCCTAGTGATGCTCCCATAGGGCTGTAATGAGGAAACAAAGCCAGCCCCGGCAATCGTGGCTCCCGTCAAATCAGCGTCAGTAAGCATGGCTCTGTAAAAAACTATATCGGTAAGGTTCGCTCCGGCAAGATTCGCTCCAGTAAGGTTTGTGTTTGTGAAACTGTTCTCAGTAAAGATCGCTCCAGTGAGATCCGCCCCTGCTAGGTCTGCATCAGTGAGATCTTTTTCGACGAAGTTCCAGCCCCTCAGGTCATTATCACCCAAGCGGATTCCTCTGAGTTCGCCGGTGGCATAGCTGGCCGTCGACTCGAATTGCGCGCGAGTCAACCCACTGTCGATCGTTGGCCGAAAGTATGCCCCGGCAATCGTAGCCCCCGCGAAGTTCACGTCTGTGAGAGTGGCTTTATAGAAAGAGACACCACTGAGGTCCGTCCCCGTCAGGTCCGCACCAGTGAGATTCTTTTCCGCGAAGCTACAACTGGTCAGATCGGCGTATGCCAGGCCGACGCCACTTAGTTCACCCGTGTCGTAACTGGCTGTAGAGTTGAATTGCCAGCGTTGAAACCCGATGGCCGAGTTGAAGTTAGTCCCGGTAATTATGGCGTCATAGAAATTCACATTAGTTAGAATAGCCTCTGAAAAGTCCGCGTTGGTTAGCGTGGCGTCTCCAAAAGAAGCTCCTGTAAGGTCAAAGCCTATTAAGTAGCCCCCGCTAAGATCTATATTGTTAGCATATAAGCCTGGCGCGGGTGTTAGTCCGGCGCCATCCGGGCAGAGGGTTGGTGAGGGCTGCTTGCCTTGCAATGAGTCGCTTGGGTCGACCCATTCCCATTGGTATATGTCGGCGTGGAGTACGGCTAGAGCCGTAGTGAATATGAGCGTTGTGAATATAGAAGTGGAAAAACAACGGCGGCGGTACATGGTTTTCTGTCCCGGGGTGGAATTGTTCTTCAAGCGGCAGCCCGTTAGACGGGGACCCATTGGCATTGGAGTGCGATTATAGGTAATATAGTGAGCAATGTCAAGTAGATTGGTTTTTGGGGTTTATGACGGGGGTAGGTCGGGCTGTGGTTGGGAATTTGCCGTTTTAGACAGGATTTACGGGATTGACAGGATGTGGCACAGGCGGCTTGGGCGGGGGGGGATTTGGAATTGTGGTTGTTGGTATTTTGCTGGGTAGATGATTAGAATGGCAGGAACGTAGGCCGGGGCGTGACCCGGCAAGGGGGCCGACTATTGCAAATGCCGGGGCGCGACCTGGGCTGAGGGTATAGGCTGCGAGGATGGGTTTTATCATGAAACGGTTTTGCATCGGATTTGTGCTTTTTGTGTTGGGCTTGTCCTGCGGCGATGCTGCTTTGGCCAAGCGGCCGAATGTGCTGTTTTTGTTTAGCGACGATCAGCGGTTCGATACGATTGGGGCCTTGGGCAACCCTTGCGTGAAAACGCCAAACCTCGACCGCTTGGTGGAGCGGGGGTTTGTTTTTCGGCAGACTTATTGCATGGGCTCGACAGTGCCGGCCGTTTGTTTGCCTAGTCGAGCGATGGTCAACAGCGGGCGGTCGTTGTGGAAGGCGCCTGGGAATCTGGAGGGTGTGACGACCTGGGCCGAGGTGATGCGGGCTGGGGGCTATCGCACGTTTGGGACCGGGAAGTGGCATAACGGTCGCAAGGCTTTCGCGCGGGGGTTTAGCGACGGCGGGGCCATTTTCTTCGGCGGCATGTCCGACCATCTGAAGGTGCCGATTTTCGATTTCGACAAGAGCGGGAAATATCCGAAAAAGAATCGTCGCTGGGGCGAGAAGTTTTCCAGCGAGTTGTTTGCCGACGCGGCGATTGAGTTCCTCAACAACCATACGGCCGACAGGGGCGACGAACGGCCGTTTTTTATGTACGTCGCGTTTACCGCGCCACACGATCCGCGTATGGCTCCCAAGGAGTTCGTCGACATGTACGATGCGGACAAGCTGCCGATTGCGAAGAACTGTTTGCCGCGGCACCCGTTCGATAACGGCGAGTTGAAGATTCGCGACGAGTGCTTGGCGCCCTGGCCGCGGACGCCGCAGATCGTGCGACGGCATCTGGCCGACTACTACGCCATGATCACGCACATGGACCATCACATCGGGCGGATCCTCGATGCGTTGAAAAAGAGCGGGCAGGCCGAGAACACGATTATCGTGTTTTCCAGCGACCACGGGCTTTCGGTGGGCCGGCACGGGCTGATGGGCAAGCAGAGTCTCTACGAGCACGCCATGCGACCGCCGTTGATCGTGACGGGGCCGGGCATCGCCAAAGGGCAGTCCGAGGCGTTGGTCTATCTCTACGATCTGTTTCCCACAACATGCGATCTTGTGGGGCTGGAGACGCCCGCCGGCGTGGAGGGCAAGAGCCTGGTGCCGGTCGTGCGGGGCGAGAAGTCGAAGGTGCGCGATTATGTGATCGGCGCCTATCGCAACTTTCAACGCATGGTGCGCGAGCCGCGTTGGAAGCTGATAACCTATGACGTCAAGGGCGTGAAAACCCGCCAATTGTTCGACCTGAAAAACGATCCGCTGGAGATGAACAACCTGGTCGACGATCCCGACTGCCAAGTGCATGTGCGGCGGTTGGAAAAATTGCTCGGCCGCGCTTTGCGTAACTCTAACGATCCCAAGCTATTAGGCAAGGTAAGCCCATGAAACACCAAAGCCCCTCGTACAGTATCACTATGCGTCTTCGATATCCCGACGAAACCGGGCGGCTGAGCCGTATCACTTCGGCTTTATCCGTGGCGGAGGGATATCTTGGGGCGGTGGATATCGTGGATGTTAGCAAGGGATACATCACGCGGGACATCACGGTACAGGCCTACGGCGTGGAGCATGGTGAAAAGGTCGTCGATGCGGTGCGGCAGATCGAAGGCGTGGAGGTTGTGAATGTTTCGGATCGAACATTCCTGTTGCATTTAGGCGGGAAAATCGAGGTCAGGGCGAAGTCGCCCATTAAAAATCGCGACGATCTCTCGCGGGCGTATACACCGGGCGTGGCGCGGGTCTGCAAGGCGATTGCCGACGATGCGGAGAAAGCCTTTTCGCTTACTATCCGGCGAAACATGGTGGCCGTGGTGACCGACGGCTCGGCCGTTTTGGGCTTGGGCAATATCGGCCCGGCGGCGGCCTTGCCGGTCATGGAGGGCAAGGCCATGTTGTTCAAGGAATTCGGCGGCGTGGACGCCTTCCCGATTTGCCTCGACACCCAGGACACGCAGCAGATAATCGAGACCGTACGTTTTTTGGCACCGACTTTCGGCGGGATCAATCTGGAAGACATCTCCTCGCCGCGTTGCGTGGAGATCGAGCAGCGGCTGATCGAGGAGTTGGAGATACCAGTCTTTCACGACGATCAACACGGCACGGCAATCGTCGTGCTGGCGGCGCTTTTCAATTCGCTGAAAATCATCGACAAGAACATGGCCGATCTGCGCGTGGCCATCAGCGGCGCCGGAGCGGCTGGAGCCGCAATCGCCAAGTTACTGATGTCCGTGGGGGTGAGGCAAATTATGTGCTGTGATCGCAAGGGGGCCATCCATCGCGGGCGGTCTTTCCAGGGCAATGCCGTTAAGCAGTGGCTGGCTGAAAACACGAACCCCGAAAACCTCAGCGGATCGCTCGACCGCGCCGTGCGCGGAGCCGACCTGTTCATTGGCGTATCGGCGGCCGACGTGCTTTCGGTCGAGGCGTTGAAAACAATGGCGGCCAAGGCCATAGTCTTTGGGCTGGCCAACCCAGATCCCGAAATCGACCCCGATTTGGCCCTTCCTCACGCGAAAATCGTGGCCACGGGGCGCTCCGACTATGCCAACCAGATCAACAACGTGCTTTGCTTTCCCGGTTTGTTCCGCGGCCTGCTCGACGTGCGGGCGCGACGCGTAACAAACGAAATCACAATTGCCGCCGCGCGGGCCATTGCCGACGTGATCCCGGAGGAAGAATTGATACCGCAATACATTATTCCCAGCGTTTTCGACCGCCGCGTGGCCAGTAGCGTCGCTAAGGCTGTGTCAGAAGCGGCCATCGAGTCTGGCGTGGCGCGACGATAATAACTCACAATAACTCAGTTTGTTGTAAACCACATGGCTGGGTGTTACACTGGTGAGTGTATCCCGCCGCTGGCGTTTCCGTTAGCCACTCCCCCGCTTTCCCACTAGAGAATTACGATGAAAAGATTATTGCCTGCCCGTGTTTTATTTATTGTTATGGTTGCCGCCTTGTTCACGGGCTTATTTGCAGAACAGCCGTGTATTGCTGCTGAAAAGGAGGCCGCGTCGGCAGCGGTCAGCCCAAAGGTTGAAGGTGATGTGGCCTGGTACAACCCACAAGATTGGGGCGTCGAAGGGCGGATGTGGGACGATACGGAGAAGTATTATCACCGTTTTCCCGCCAAGGCTAAGAAGACGGTTCGCAAGCCGGTGTGGGGGCTGAGCACGAACTCGTCCGGCATGTTCGTGCGTTTCGAAACCGATTCGCCCAGGATCGACGTGCAATATGACCTGACGTCGGGCAATTTGGCCGCGCGGCACTTCTCGGCCACGGGCAAGAGCGGATTGGATTTATACGCGCGGGATAAAGACGGCAAATGGCGCTGGTGCGCGGTTACCCAGCCGGAACGCAAGACGGCCACCTATACAATGCTTAAAGACATTCCCCGCCAGAAACGCGAGTTCATGCTATATTTACCGCTTTATAACGGGCTGGAGTCGCTGCTGATCGGCGTTGCCAAGGACGCTAGTTTCCGCCCCATCGCGCCGCGAAAAGATCGGCCCATCGTCTTCTACGGTACATCAATCATGCAGGGCGGTTGCGTGTGTCGGGCAGGCATGGCCTTTTCGTCTATCTTGGGACGCCGGCTGGACGTACCGGTGGTGAACCTGGGTTTCTCGGGCAGCGGGACCATGGACAAATCGGTGGGCGATCTGATGGCCGAGATCGATGCGGCCGTTTACGTGATAGATTGCCTGCCCAATATGAATGCGCAGGCGGTGGCCGCGCGAACCGAACCGTTGGTTCGACAACTTCGCAAGGCGCGGCCCGATACGCCCATCGTGTTGGTCGAGGATCGTACCTACGACTACTCCTGGATAAAACCGTCGGCAATGCAACGCAATCTGAGTAGCCGCGTGGAATTGAAAAAGGCATACGACCGTCTAGTGGCCGCCGGCGTGAAGGGCCTGGTTTATGTCAAAGGCGATCGGCTTTTGGGCGACGACAACGAATCGACCGTCGACGGTTCGCATCCCACGGATCTGGGCATGGTGCGCATGGCCGACGCGATGGAGCCGGTGCTACGTGCGGCGCTTGAGGAAAAGAAATAGTTCTATCCCCCACTACCCCGAAGCATAAGCGAGGCTACTATACTAACCCGAAGCGCAAGCGAGGGGCATGGAAGGAAAGCGAAACGTTGCGCTGTCCTCGCTTGCGCTTCGGGTTAGTATTTCATGGCAAAATAGGTAGCTAGTGAACGCTGTCGTAATATAAGGAAGATAAGGTATCCCTCTAGGGGGTAAAACCCACCTTTGGGGTCGTGATGTTTTCACGACCGATCTAGCGTTAGCAGTCGTGTCCGACTACACTGCTTTGAGGAGTGTGTCGATTTCACATTGGGCAAACTTTCCTAAGATTAGCATTTCACTTTTAGGCCAACCATGCAGCACGAACTTTGTCCGTGCTGTGCTTGCGCCTACGTTGACTGAGGAGGCCAAACGTGGCACGTAATTGTAGTCGGATGTTGTTGGTGGCGGTTGTATTGTTGATTTTTTGTGCCGGTCGTTCTTATGCAGCCATCGTCAGCGAACATTTGCTGCCGAACACAACCAAGGGGGTTGTGTTGGTGACCGATGCGAAGAATTTGTCGGACACTTGGCAGAAGACCCAATTGGGTCAATTGATGGCCGATCCAGTCATGAAGCCCTTTTCTGAAGACCTGCGACGGCAGTTTGGCGAGCGTTTTGGTCAGGTTAACGACCGCCTGGGACTGACAATCGACGACCTTCGCGGCGTACCCGGCGGCGGACTGGCTTTGGCGCGGATAATGCCCGAGAAGGGCAAATCGGCGATTGTGCTCGCCATCGACGTAACTGGACACGTTGCCGAGGCGCAGGCTTTACTGAAGAAAATCGAGGGTAATCTGCTCGCTCGCGAGGCCGAGCTATCGCAGAAAGAGGTCACCGAAACCACGGCTGCGATGATTTTCAAGCTGAAAGAGACGGCCGATTATGCGGGCGGCACGGCCGCCTTTTGTCTGTCGGGGAATCTGCTGGCGGGTTCGGACGACGTGGCCGTATTGCAGCAGATCATGAAGCGTGGCGCCGGCCAGGACGCCGGGAGCGGATCGTTGGCCGACGACCAGGCTTTTAAAGCGGTGATGAAACGTTGTGGGGCGCACGCCGGGTCGACAGTGCCGCAGATTCGCTGGTTCATCCAGCCGTTGGGATACATCGAGGCCATGCGCGCGGCTGTGGACGACGACAAACGACCTTCGGGCACAACGATTCTCAGCGTGTTCGAGCAGCAAGGCTTTGCGGGAATCAAGGGCGTGGGCGGTTTTGTGAATTTCATGGCCGACGGGTGCGAGCTTTTGCATCGCACGGCCATTTACGCTCCGCGGCCGTATAAGGTATCGCCACCGCCGTACAAAGATTTGTGCCCGATGGACATGTTGACGTTTCCCAACCACCAGAACTTTGCTTTGCCGGCTTGGGTACCCAACGACGTGGCCACCTGTACGCAGTTCTATTGGAACATACTCGCTGCGTTCGACAATTTCGGCCCCGTATTCGACCAGATTGTAGGCGAAGGCGAGACCGAGGCCTGGCAGGAGTTGATGGAAAGTTTCCGCGACGACCCCATCGCCGGTGAGATCGATATCCGCGGCGAATTGATAAAACATCTGGGCCAGCGCGTGATAGTGGTCAGCGATTACAAATTGCCGATTACCACCACCAGCGAGCGTTTGCTGGTGGGCATCGAGGTTCGCGACGCCAAGGCCATGGCGGCCGGCATCAAAAAACTCTTCGACGGCGATCCGACCATGAAGGCCCGCGAGTTCGAAGGGCTTGTGATTTGGGAGACCATCGAGGAAGAAGAGCATCAGCCACAATCTCCGCCTTCGGTCACTATCCCGCAGTTCGGCAAGGAAAAGCGACGCCGTCCGAAGGCTCGCAAAAAGGCCGATGACGAGGAAGGCCCGCAGGCACTGCAACATTCGGCCATCACCGTAGCCCACGGGCAACTACTGATCGGCTCGCATTACGATTTCCTCGTCGAGGTCTTAAAACAGGCCAAGACCCCCGACCCGCTCGGCGATAGTCTCGATTACAAGGTGGTCACAGCCGCCATGCAGAAGCTCGGGGCCGGAGCCGGCAGCCTGCGGTCTTTCTCGCGGACTGACGAGGAGTATCGCCCCAGCTACGAGATGATCCGCCAGGGTAAGATGCCCGAAAGCGAGTCGCTGTTGGGGCGGATGCTCAACTCGCTGTTGGGTCCGAAAAAGCGCGGCGCGGTTCGCAAAGCCCAGATCGACGGCAAGGACATGCCCGATTTCCAGGTCGTTCGACGTTACCTGGGCCCGGCCGGCGAGTTCGTGGTAAGCGAACAAGACGGCTGGTTTGCCGTCGGGTTTATGTTGAAGAAGTAGTTCACACGGTTTTCATACGCTGCTTGGCGATTTCGTCGCGTAGCGAGGCTGCGCGCTCGTACTGTTCGCGGGCGACGGCTTCGGCCAATTGCTCGGAGAGTGTGCTGCCAAGATTGTATTCTCGGCGAATCCAGTTTTTGAGTTCCATCAGTTGCGCGACCATGTCGTCTTCTTCAAATGGCCCATCGATTTGCATGTCTTCGAAAAGAGTTTGCAGTTGGGTAAGGCCCTTATTAATCTCCTCGACGGCGGATTCCGGCCCGAATTCCTCGAGCTCGGCCAGGGCGGCCGCTTGCGAGCGTTGGAAGAGCACGAAGGGGCGATATTGTTCGTGCGAAACGATCCACTCGTCGTCGCTGGAATGCGCGGCGCAGAAATCCATCAGCATCAGCGTGTGGTCGGCGTCGTAGACGGCTAGGCGGAACTTGCGCAAAGCCAGCCAGCAAATTCTGCGGTGGTGAAACTGCAAGAACTCGCGATCCACTTCCATGCAATCTTCTTCGGTGAGGTCGAATTTCCGGCCCTCGTAGAGCGCGGAGTTCACCAGATACTCCAAAAAGGTGTCCATACCCGAAGGGTGTTCGCCGTCGGGGCGCTTGGAGGTCTCCATTTGCAGGAGCCCCATCTCCACGCGCATTTGCAGCACCTCACGGCCGTCGGCGGCCTTCACCAGACGGGCCGAGACCGAGCCGGGTCTGTGCGACCAGCCGAGAAGTATTCTGTCGATATCGTCGCGTTTAGACATTGTTCTTCCCTTGTCTGACTGACTCTATTATATGCGTTCGATACCGCCGGAGGCCAGCAAATGGCAATGATTGCAGGCCCGTTTCTCTTTTGCCGGAAGCTTGGGAGTGTAACTATGTAGCAGACTACGCCAAATTCTGGATATGAGCGTGTGGAGCCGGAAAAATGAACCTTATTCACGGCGATTGCGCGACAGTTACCGGGCGGAACATGAGAACGGGCGTGCTAGCAGTGGACATTTGTTTATTTTGCCGACATTTTTTCTCAATTGGCCAAAAGGATGCATAAGTTCGTATTGGCACAATCGGAGCGTTTTGATAGGGTATTGCAAGCACCGCCGGGGTGAGTTCACGAGGCCTTGGAAGACTTCGTGAACGAGTTTTTATTATTCCCCCGGTTGATGCCGTTTCGTGCGTCGTTGGTTGAAGTGTGATGGGAGGTTGAATAAGGTGTTCAATCGAACAGGCAGCACAATCGGCGACGGGCCTGCAAGGAAGGAGGCCGGCATGA
>CAZISU010000106.1:0-10730 GCA_964541935.1 uncultured Planctomycetaceae bacterium
CCAATTCGGCGTAACTCCTTACGCCGCAAGCAACAGTGCCATTCGGGTCAGAACTGTTTGTGCGGATTCGGAGACCTAAAATGTGGCGAGAATCATTTTCGTTGAGATTGACGTCTTGATAGACGTTATTCCAGGCCGGGGATGTTGAGTATCGATGCGCGGGGGGCATGTTCTTCTTCATCTAGTTCGATAACCACGATGCGGTGGTTGTTTGTGTCGGCTACGAAGAGCTTGTTTGCGGCGGCGGTGATGCCGGCCGGTTCGTTCAGGGTGATGGGTTGGCCGTTTGATGAGAGGAGTTTACCGTCTTTGCCGAGAGTTGTTACGTTGCCGGAGGTGGGATCGATGGACTTGATTTTGTTGTTGTAGGTGTCGGCTATGTAGAGGCGGTTGCGGTGGAAAACGATTCCTAGTGGGTGTTGCAGTCGCGCTTTTTGGGGCGGACCGTCAACGTCGCCGAACGTGAACAGGCGTGCGTTGGGCAAGTCGGCCGTTCCTGCCACGGTTTTGACATGCGCGTCGCGGTCGAAGGGGTTTTTTACCAGCGGCACGGCGCGGATGGAACTGCCTTCGCTATCGGCCACGTAGAGCCATTCGCCGTCGCAGGCCAGGCCGCTGGGCTGCGCGAAGGAAGAATAGCCCATATCGTACATCTTGGGCGGCAGCAGGCGGCCGTCGACGATGTCCTCGCGTCCGTTGCCGGCATAGGGGCCGATGGCGGATTCGTCCAGCGGCATGCGCCAGATCTGGTGCGGGCCGGCCATGGCGATGTAGAGATTGTCGTCGTGAACGTAAAGGGCCCAGGGGCTGTTGATGGCCGTGCGTCGCGGGCGCGAGGCCTGCTTGGGATCGACGGCCTTGCGGTTTTGTTTACCGGTGCCGGCGATGGTTCGGACTTTTCGCTTATCGAGATCAACTGCCCGCAGCAGGTGGTTTTCGGTATCGGCCACGTAGAGCGTTTTGCCGTGCAGAGCCATGCCTTGTGGTTTGTTGAAGGCGGCGGTGTCGAAATCGCCGTCGCTGCGTCCGGCGGGGCCGGCGCCGATGGTGTTGATGAGCTTGCCGTCGAGACCCACGATCACGATGCGGTTATGGTTGCTGTCGGCAATAAACAATCTTTTGCCGGACTCGTCGGCCAGCACCTTGCCCGGGAACCTGAGCGGCGTGGCGGCGGCCTTGTCGGCCTCGAGTTGGAACTCCAGCGGTTTTGTGTCCAACGTGCGGCGTTTGCGGTAGTAGGGGATAGCTTTGGCCAAAACCTTGCGGATCTGGTCGGCAGTGATCTCGCCGCTGCGGCCCCAGATGGCTTTGCCTTCGGGATCGATGAGGATAACCGTGGGCCATGAGCGGGCTCCGAAAAGTCGCCAAACCTTCATCTCCCAGTCGTTGATGACCGGGTGTTCGATCTCGTGGCGGAGGATGGCTTCGGTAATGTTTTTTGTATCCCTCTCGTTTTCGAACTTGGCCGAATGGACGCCGATGACCACGAGATTCTTGGGATACGCCTTTTCGAGCTCCTTCAACTCGGGCAAGATGTGCATGCAGTTGATGCAGCAGTAGGTCCAAAAATCGAGCAACACGAACTTGCCGCGGAGCTGTTCGAGTTTTAACGGCTTGGCGGTGTTCAGCCATGTGAGTCCCTCGGGCAATGGGGGAACGGCCAGCGGTTTCGCGGCGTGATGTTGTGCCATGGCGTTACCCTCCAAAAAACATCCAGCGAATGCGACCGACACTATCAATAAGATTACGGTTAGTTTACGTTTGGGCATGATTGTATTTCAGTGTGTTTGTCCCGGACACATGTGTCCGGTGAGTGGAGCTTCTTTTATGTTCTGCTGAAATTCTATGCAGAATTCGCTTGAGCGAGAAATTACACCGCCGTATGTAGGGCGAAAACCGCCTGGACATTTAGTAGGGTGCGTCCGCGACGCACCAGGGGCCATGGAATTTGTTATTGTGTCACGAGTACATCCTTGCAAATCTTCTCAGACCATCTCGGCAGCCGCTTTCATCTTCCTCAACCCCGTCTTGGCTACGATCAGCGGGTCTTGCTTCCAGCATTCGCGGTTGAATAGCTCCAGCGAGAGGGCGCCGCGGAAGCCGCTGGATTTGAGGTCGGACAATATCGAGGCTATGGGGGCAACGCCGTCGCCCGGGTATACACGGTAGGAATCGTTGATGGTTTCGCGTGGCGGGTCGGCTGGATAGTCGTTCATGTGGTAGACGTGCATGGCGCCGCCGTTGAGCATTCGCATGCCTGCGAAATCGGATCCGCTTTTGTAAGTGTGATAGACGTCCAACAACAGGCATGCGTCGGGATGCGCGGCTTCGGTTACCACGTAGGCTGCCTGACTAAGGCGGCTGAGGATTTTCGAGTGTCCCCAGACCTCGAGTTGCGGCACGACTCCCATGCTGTGCCCCACGTTTAACAGATCGCGATACCACTGGGCGATTTGCATGAGATCGTAGCCGTGTTTCGACTTGGCGCCCGCCGGCGGAGCGGCGATGCGTCGGCCGCCGATAGCAGAGACCAGTTCCATGTCACGCCGCATTTGTTCCAGCCCGGCCTTGCGGGCGGACTCGTCGGGATTTATCCAGGGCGCGAAGCCGATGGCCGACTCGACCTTGAGACCGCGGTCGGCAATCCGTTTTTTCATGTCGGATAGCGACCCACCGGCATCGCGATACTTGCGAATGTTTCTGATCCAGGGCTCGATACCGTCGTAGCCAGCCGCGGCGGCAATCTCGACCTCTTTGTCCAGCGGTAACTTTTGTCCTAGAATGGTTGCCGTGTTAAAGCAGAACGAAAAAGTTCCCTGTGGTCGCGATGGCTTTGGGGCGTTGCTGTTCACGCTAGCTGTCTCTGCCCCCTCCACGCGGATGTCACCGAGCGTGGCCCCGGCCAAGACGCCGGCGGCGGTTGCCACTAGCATCTCGCGGCGAGAAACTCGGCCGAAATTATTCTTTGAAATTTTCATCTGTAACATGCAAGCATTCCTCAACTTATCTCAGCCTTGTTTGAAGTCGCGGCATCATTTGCCGCTGATATAAGTATATCCGACCCTAAAGCCATGGGCAACAAAGCAGCCCATGCGTTAGAAAGGGTAGACAAAATACCATCCGTTGGAAAATATCAGGTATTTATCGTCCGGGAAAGATCCGATTGACAGTTGCAAGCGGATGCCCTGTGGGATAGGATTGGCAAAGGTGAATGTTTGTTGACCGATTTACCGCAATTCCCATTTTCCCACATGCAATTCGCTCCCCCCTCCAAATTTCTCATGCTGCGTCCGCGACGACGCGCCGTGAGTTTCCCCCAAATGGAATGCTCCTATGAGATCAACTGACAACAATCGCTCCGCGATAATAGCCCTAGTCGGGCTGGTAGTGTTTTTCACATCACTAGCGTCCGCATCGGCCGCCGATATTGCGAGCAAGGATGTCCCGCGTGAAGGCTTCACTATAAAGCTCGATGTTGCGTTTCAGGAACTCAATGAAAAGTTCTGCTGGTTCCATCCCCGCGCGGCGGTGATACCGGCCGGAGTGGCGGGTGACAAGCCGATCGCCATCATGACGCTCTCACAACTGCTACGGGTTTCCGACTTTTTTTCTGGAATCTCTACATCGCGCAGCGACGACTTGGGCAAGACCTGGAGCAAGCCGGTGGCGCAGCCGTCGTTGTCATGGGTACGCGAGCCGAGTGGGGTTACCGTGGCCGTGGCCGACGTCACGCCTGGCTGGCACGGGCCCAGTGGCAAGTTGCTAGCCATCGGAGCCATGGTCCGCTACAACAAAAAAGGGCGTCAGATCAAAGATGTCAAACGCTTCAGTCAAACGCACTACGCCGTTTACGATCCCAAAACGGACGTCTGGTCGAAGTGGAAATTGTTGGTAATGCCGGCCGATAAAAAGTTTGACTTCTCGCGGAACGCTTGTGCGCAATGGATAGTAGAAGATGACGGTACGCTGCTTGTCCCGTTGTATATCAGTGCCGGCCAAGACCAGACCTCGGTAACCGTCGCCAAATGCAGTTTCGACGGCAGTGAGCTCAAGTACATCGAACACGGCAACGAGATGTCGTTGAAGATCGTCCGCGGCCTGTGCGAACCGTCGATCGCCAAGTTCCAAGGACGCTACTACCTGACCATCCGCAACGACAAAAAAGGCTACGTAACCTCAAGCGAAAACGGGTTGAACTTCAAGCCCATCAAGCCGTGGACATTCGACGACGGCAGCGAGCTAGGCAGCTATAACACCCAACAGCATTGGATCAACAACGACAAAGGCCTCTTCCTGGTCTATACCCGGCGCGGTGCCAAGAACGACCATATCTTTCGCCATCGGGCCCCGCTGTTTATCGCCCAAGTCGACCCCCAGAGGCTTTGTGTTATGCGTGATACCGAGAAAGTGGCCGTGCCCGAACGGGGCGCATGCATGGGAAACTTCGGCGCCAATCCGGTCAGTGCAAACGAGTCCTGGATTACAACAGCCGAGTCGATGGGCAGCGCGAAGCCAGTAGCACGTGGCGCAAACGGCAGCGTTTTCGTAAGCCGTGTGATTTTCGGCGATGGCGAGGGGAAGAAATAGAGTAAACCCGTTTTTTATCAAGAACTGTTGAAAAAGCAAAAATAGAAAAGGAGATGCTTCTCATGAAAATGTTGTCAAATAATCGCCGGGTGGCAATCGTTCTGGCCGGATTGAGCGTTTTGTTGATATCCACCACACTCGCTCCGGCCGCCGATACGCAAAGCAAGGATGTCCCTCGCGTTGGCTTCACAACCAAGCCCACTGTTGCCTTTCAGGAACTCAACGAGAAGCATTGCTGGTTCCATCCCCGCGCGGCTGTTATCCCGGCCGGCGTAGCGGGAGATAATCCGATCGCCATCATGACGATCTCGCAGCACCTGCGGGTTTCCGACTTCTACTCGGGCCTTTTTACCATGCGATCGGACGACTTGGGCAAGACATGGAGCAAGCCAGTAGCCCAGCCGTCGTTGGCGTGGGTGATCGAACCTAGCGGTGTTACCATAGCCGTGGCCGACGTTACGCCCGGCTGGCACGCCGCGAGCGGAAAGTTGCTGGCTATCGGTTGCATGGTTCGCTACAGCAAAAAGGGGCACCAGATCAAGGATGTCAAACGCTATAGCCAGACTCACTACGCCGTTTATGATCCCAAAACGGACGTCTGGACGAAGTGGAAATTGCTAAAAATGCCGGCCGACAAAAAGTTCGATTTCACGCGGAACGCCTGTGCACAATGGATAGTGGAGGACGACGGCACGCTGCTGGTGCCGATTTATTTTGGAACCGGCAAAGGCCCCTCTTCGGTGACTGTCGCCAGATGCAGTTTCGACGGCAACGAGTTGAAATATATTGAGCATGGAACCGAGATGGCCCTGAATGTTGTCCGTGGCCTCGGCGAACCGTCGCTTGCCAAATTCCAAGGCCGCTACTATCTGACCATCCGCAACGACGTAAAAGGTTATGTCACGTCGAGCGACGACGGGTTGAACTTCAAACCCATCAAGCCCTGGACTTTCGACGACGGCAAAGAATTGGGCAGCTACAACACCCAGCAGCACTGGATCAACAACGCTGAAGGGCTCTTTCTGGTCTATACCCGACGCGGGGCCAACAACGACCATATCATGCGCCATCGGGCACCGTTGTTCATCGCCCAAGTCGATCCGCAACGGCTATGTGTGATCCGGGATACCGAAAAAATTGTCGTGCCCGAACGGGGGACCAATTTGGGCAACTTCGGCTGCAATCGCGTTAATGACAAAGAATCCTGGGTGACAACGGCCGAATACATGAACAGCACGAAGGTCAAACCACGCGGTGCGAATGGCAGTATTTATGTGGGGCGTGTGATTTGGGATGATGCGAGTGGGAAGAAGTGATATTTGTTCCCACTCCATTCGGCCGGGTAGGGGCCGTCCGGTGGGCATAAACGCCCCCTGGCCTAAACTGGCCGAATTCGGTATCATCAGCCGAATGGCAACTTCAAAAAAATTGCTCCCCGACAGCCAAGCCGACGACTCGGAAAAACGCCCGCTGGAGGTGCTGATCGTCGATAACGACGAAGCACACGCACAGGTTGTGGCCGAAAGCCTCGATCGGGTGGGTTTTCTTTGCCAAGTCGCCGGTTCCGGACCATTGGGCGCGCAAATGATAGGAGAATGCTTCTTCGACGTCGTCATTACCGACTTGGTAATGAATGAAGTCGACGGGTTGGACATTCTCGCCCGAGCAAAGGCCACTTTGCCGAATTGCGAGGTGATCCTCATGACCGGGCACGGCTCGATCCCCTCGGCGGTCTCGGCCATGCAGCAGGGCGCGTTTAACTATCTTCTGAAACCGTTAAAACTTGACCAGCTTCGCGTAATTACCCAGAAGGCCGGCGAGAGCTCCAGGTTGCGGAGCGCGAACGTCGAGCTCAAGCGGCGTCTGGACGAGAAATACGGATTCGAGGGCGTCATCGGCGACAGCCCGCAAATGCGAGGGGTGATTGAACGGCTCAGACGCATTGCACCCACCAACGCCAGCGTGCTCATACAGGGTGAAACCGGCACGGGCAAGGAACTTGTAGCGCAGTCGTTGCATCAGAACAGCCCACGCAAAAACCAGCCGTTTGTGGCCCTCAACTGTGCGGCTTTGAGTGAGAATATCCTCGAAAGCGAGCTTTTCGGGCATATCCGCGGCGCCTTTACCGACGCCTCGACCGACCGCGTGGGCAAGTTCCAATACGCCCATAACGGGACCATGTTCCTCGACGAAGTCGGCGATATGCCCATGGCCACACAGATCAAGCTCCTGCGGGTTTTGGAAAACGGCGAGATCACCCGCGTGGGATCCAACGATCCGGTTAAGGTAAACGTCCGTGTGCTTTCGGCCACCAACCGCAATCTTGAAGATTCGATAGAAAGCGGCGCGTTTCGTAGCGATCTTTACCATCGGCTCAAGGTTGTCACGATTCGCTTGCCCAATCTCCGCGAGCGCAGCCAGGATATCCCCATCCTCATCGACCACTTTATCAAACAATTCGCCTCGAGTCACCAGAAACGCATCAAGGGCATGTCGGTAGACGCGCGGAAAAGAATCCTGGCCTTCAATTGGCCGGGCAACGTTCGCCAACTCCGTAATGTTGTTGAGAGCATGGTCGTGGTCGACTACGACGGACTGCTGGACATCGACGATTTGCCCGAAGAGCTTTCCGACCAGCCGACACCGTCCGCCGAGCCCGCAGCCAATTCGCTGGCCGGTCTGGTAGGGAAATCACTCAGCGATGTAGAAAGGTTTTTCGTGGCCGAAACCTTGCGTGCCACTGCCGGAAATCGCGAGGAAGCGGCTAAGATGCTTGGTATTGGCGAGAGAACTTTGTATCGTAAGATTAAGGAGTATGAGTTATAGTCATGCCCCAGATCCGTCAGTTATCGCAAAGCCTGATTAACAAAATTGCCGCCGGCGAGGTTATCGAACGGCCGGCCAGTGTCGTCAAGGAGTTGATGGAGAACGCCGTTGATTCCGGGGCCACACGGATCGATGTTACTGCCAGCGGCGGCGGAGGAGAATTGATTCGCGTCGTCGACAACGGGTGCGGCATCGTTGCCGAACAGCTTCCCCTGGCGCTGGCTTGCCACGCCACGAGCAAGTTGGAATCGGCCGACGATCTTTTCCGCATCGGCACAATGGGCTTCCGCGGCGAGGCCTTGGCTTCTATCGCCGAAGTGAGTTGGCTCTTAATTCGCAGCCGCACGGCCGATAGTCCCGGCGGGTCGGAAATCGATTGCAACGGCGGAACTCTTTCGGAGGTCTCGCCCTGCGGATGTCCTGCCGGCACGACTATCGAAGTCCGCAACCTGTTCTTCAACATGCCCGTGCGTCGCAAGGGACTGCGCAACCCGCAGACCGAATTCGGACATATCAAAGAGGCTTTCATGCGCATCGCCTTGGCGCTGCCGCAACTGGACCTCACGCTTAGCAACGGGAAAAAAACGGTTTTCGAGCTTTCCAGTTCCGAATCCTGGCAAGAACGCATCGGGCGGCTCTTCGGTCGCGACCTATCCGACAATTTGATTTGGGTCGAGAGCGATGACGACGACGTGCGTCTTTGCGGCTACGTGGCGCATCCTAGCCACTCGCGGGCCAACAACCGCATGCAATACCTGTTCCTCAATGGCCGTTTCATCCGTGACCGCTCGTTGCAACACGCCTTGCGCGAGGCCTATCGCGGGCTGTTGCTGACGGGCCGCTTCCCCGTCGCTTTTCTGAACCTGGCGATGCCGCCCGAACAGGTCGACGTCAACGTGCATCCCACGAAAATCGAGGTTCGCTTCCAGAACTCCAGCCGCCACTACAGCCAGTTGCTATCCACGCTACGGACAAAATTCCTCTCTACCGACCTGCACTCTCGGGTGCGATCGGAAGAAAATGACGACCCGTCCGGCGCTCACGACGAAGGCCAAACCGGCCGGCTGCGACGTGAACTGGTCGACTGGGCCAAAGGCGAAGTTGACGAGGTTTCAGGCGGCAAGGCACCTTCTACCTATCAGCAGACTTCGCTGCCCATGCGAGAATCATCGCCTTCGGCTTTATCGGCTTCGACATCCATGGGCGGCTCGCTGGAGATCAACCGTCTGGATGAAAGTTGGCAAGCGGCCGGCAGGCCCGGCGGCGAGCACTCATCACCTGCCCCGTACCGTTGCGATGCGGGGCATGCACAACCCCATGGGCATCATTCACATGGTACAGAGAACTTGCGAACGTGCAACAACCCTCAGTGCCCTTCCGGAGGAGTTGCGGACACGACTGCCAAAGCGGTGCAAGCCCACAACCGCTATCTGCTGGCCGAGAGCGACGATGGTGTGATGATTGTGGACCAGCACGCCCTGCACGAACGGATCCTGTACGAACAACTTCGCGACCGCATCGCCGACGACGCTATCGAGACGCAAAAACTGCTGGTGCCCGAGCCCGTCGATCTGACGCCGGGCGAAGCGGCCGCCGCTTTGGAACATCGCGAACTGTTGGCTCGATTGGGAATGACCGTAGAGCCTTTTGGCGGCGACACGGTTCTGGTAGCCGGCTATCCGGCCATGCTGGCAAACATAAACCCGGGCGAGGTCCTGCGTGCGTTGGTCGAGCAAATCCTCGCCGGCGGCAAGGATATCGAGCCCGCCGACGTGCTCGACGAACTCTTGCACACCGTCGCCTGCAAGGCCGCCATAAAAGCGGGCGATCATCTTTCACCAGGCGAAGTTGCGTCACTGCTCGAACAACGCCACTTGGTTAAAGACGCTCACCATTGCCCACATGGGCGCCCGGCGGTTCTGGTTTTTTCACGAGAAGAGTTGGATAAGCAGTTTAAGAGACTATAGGAATATCTGCCCATGATTTGCGTAAGTATCGGACGTAGTCGCCATCGCCATGTAATGGCCGAACACCGTCACCTCGTCGAGCAAGGCGCCAAGCTTGTTGAGTTGCGTCTGGATTACATCCGTGGCGACGTCAACCTCAAGCGGTTATTGGCCGATCGGCCCTGCCCTGTGATAGTTACATGCCGCCGCGAGATCGACGGTGGAAAATGGCAAGGCAGCGAAGAACAACGGCTGATGCTCTTGCGGACCGCCATCGCCGAGGGCGTGGAATACGTCGACATCGAAGAAGACATTGCCGGCACGGTGCCCCGTTTCGGCGATACCAAGCGGATCATCAGCCTGCACGATTTTCGCAAGACGCCTGAAAATCTGGAAGCCATCCACGCCCGCTTGGCGGCCCTGGACGCGGACACGATAAAAATCTGCACCATGGCCAACCAGCCGCACGACAACTTGCGGATGTTGCGGTTGGTGAAAAACGCCAAGATTCCGACTGTGGGCCTTTGCATGGGCGATATCGGCACGCCTTCGCGTATCCTGGCCGGACGGTTCGGCGCGCCGTTCACATTCGCCACTTTTCACCACGAACGCACGCTGGCGCCTGGGCAGTTGAGCTTCGAGCAGATGACCGATGTCTATCGCTACGAGCAAATCAACGCCGAGACCGAGGTCTTCGGCGTGATCGCCGACCCCATCGGCCATAGCCTCAGCCCCTTGATCCATAACGCTGCCTTCGCCGAACTCGGCATGAACCGAGTGTACCTGCCGCTTCGGATTCCGCGCGAGAGCTTGCCGACTTTCCTAGACGACGCCGCAGAGTTCGGCATCAAGGGCCTGAGCGTCACGATACCGCACAAGGAAGCCGTGCTGGATAAACTTACTAAGGTCGACGGTGCCGTGCAGGGTATTGGGGCTTGCAATACGGTGGTTTTCGACGGCGAGCAGCGGTTGGGCTACAATACCGACTATCGTGCGGCCATGGGCAGTCTCGAAGGCGCGATGGGCGGAGCACAGGGCGAGAGCTCGCCCTTGGAAGGGAAAACGGCTTTGGTGCTGGGCGCCGGCGGCGTCGGCAAAGCCATTGCATATGGACTGATTCGCCGAGGTGCGCGGGTTGTCGTTACCGACGGACAGGCCCAGCCGGCCGCGATGCTGTCGAAAAATCTCGGCTGCCGTACAGTCGACTGGGTTAAACGGCAAACCGTTTCGGCCGATATTCTCATCAACTGCACGCCGGTGGGAATGCATCCCAACGTCGACGAAAGTCCCTATGACAAGCATCACATGCGGCCCAACATGGTGGTCTTCGACGCCGTATATAACCCCGAAAGCACGCTCTTTATTAAATAT
>CAZISU010000107.1:0-10648 GCA_964541935.1 uncultured Planctomycetaceae bacterium
TTCCGACCTGGAGATGAAGATCGGGGCCATTCGCTGCCTCGATCATATGGTCGTGGAGCCGTTTGTTTTCACCTATTCGCGCAAGCCTTCGGTTTCCGAAACGCCGCTTGTGGTTTCCGCCTGGAAAACCTGGTGGGATCGGGCCGAGAAATCGTTTCCACGCCTGAGTGAAAACCGCAGCAAAGTTGTGGCGGGGTTGTTTGCGACCATGGTGGCGGAAAAATCGCGTGCCAAGCAGATCGATATGCTGGACGAGTTTGACCGCGACGACATGCGGTACTTCGTCGAGAAACTGTTGGGCGAATCGACGTTGAAAGAAAAAGTCGTTGCGGCGGCCACACTTAAGCTTTTTATCAGCCGTCCCTTGCGTGTGGATGTGCCGCTGGACGCCGGCCGGGAGTTGGTCGAGCAGGTGAGCGAGAACTGGTTGGCGCATTACCGGGATCGCCAGTCGACTTACCAGCCGGGCATTGTGGCATGCACAGCGTACATATTTACCGACACGCAATACGCACACATGGTCTGGCGGTTAGTGACCTTTAATTTCGGCCGCTCGGCCTTAAAAACTCGCGAGATGGTAAGCGAGAAGATATGGGACGCGGTTATCGTGTCGGCCCCCTTGATGCTGATGGCAAATGTTTTTATTTACATCGTGGCCGTTCCGATCGGGATTGTTTGTGCTGTCAATCGCGGCAAATTGGCCGACCGCCTGATCTCGTTGGTATTATTTTTCCTGTATTCGATTCCGCCGTTTGTGGCCGGAATGTTGTTTTTGCTGTTCTTCTGCTACGGTGGATACCTGAAGCTGTTTCCCATGTTGGGGTTGCATTCGCCCGGGGCAGACGAGTTTGGATGGATGCACTTCCTGGCCGACTATGCCTGGCACGCTTTTTTGCCGATTACTTGCCTGGCTTTATTCAGTCTGGCCGGCATGGCAATGTACTCGCGCACCAGCATGCTGGACGTGATCGGACAGGACTATATCCGCACCGCAAAAGCAAAAGGCGTGTCGCGGCACATGGTGGTGCTGAAACATGCTTTTCGAAATGCCCTGATCCCTATTGTTACCTTGTTTTCGGGTTTCCTGCCTGCCATGCTGGGCGGAAGCGTGCTGATAGAAGTCATTTTCGGTATCCCGGGCATGGGGCGGCTGAGCTGGTCGTCGATTGAACAAAAAGATTTTCCCACACTCATGGCCTTGGTTTACGTGCAAGCAATTATAGTAATGTTAAGCATTCTTTTGACGGATTTGCTCTACGTTGTGGTCGACCCGCGAATCAGTTTTGAAAGCGAGGCGAAATAACCACGATGAAAAATGAAGCATATTTGGATATCGTCTGGCGGCAGTTCAAGAAGAATCGCTTCGCGCTGGTTTCCCTGTGGCTGCTGGTGCCGCTGTTCTTGCTGGCTATTTTCGCGCCTTTAATCGCATCCGACAAACCGTTCGTGTTCAGCGACGGCGTGCAAACTGTCTATCCTTGGTTCAATTCGATCTTCCATCCCGAAGAGCCGGTGGATTTCGCGTTCAACATGGCCATGATCGCTTTTGTACCTTGGGCAATTGCGGCCTTGGGGATCAACGTCTGGTGGAAACGCCGTGGTATGCCCGGGCGGAGACGGTTGAGCTTGGCCTTTGCCCTCTACGCGTTGTTGATTGCGGCCTCGTGTGCGGTCTTTTCTTGCGACGCCTTTTCGCCGGATAACGTCTACTGGTCGCGAACATTTACCGAAGAACAGTTCGAAAATCCGGCCGAAACATCGGGTATTTATCCGCCCATTCCCTTTGGGCCCACCGAACAGGACGTGGCGGCCATCTGTCAGCCGCCGCTGTATGTCAAACCGGCCGAGCAGGCAAGCGGATGCAACGAATCGTTCGTCCATTTACTGGGCACCGATAGCACCGGTCGCGACGTGCTGGTTGAGATGATCTATGGGACGCGGATTTCACTGACAGTGGGTTTTGTGGCCGTGGGGATTTATATCACCATCGGCGTGGTCGTGGGAGCAGTGGCCGGCTACTTCGGTGGGCTGGCCGATATGCTAATATCGCGTGTGATCGAAACTGTGATGCTATTTCCGGCCTTTTTTCTGATTATGACACTGGTGGCGTTGGTGGGGCCAAGTATATATATCATCATGGTGGTTATCGGGCTGACTCGTTGGGCACCAACCGCGCGACTGGTTCGCGGAGAGGTTCTCAAGCAACGGGCTATCGACTACGTGGCCGCCGCGCGAGCCCTGGGCACGCCGCACCGGCGGATTATTTTCCGACATATATTGCCGAACTCGCTTTCGCCCGTGATGGTGACGATACCCTTCGGCGTGGCCGGCGCGATTATCGTCGAAGCCGGCCTGAGCCTGCTGGGATTTGGCGTCCGTCCGCCTACGCCAAGCTGGGGAACGCTGTTGAAACTCGGTAACGAGAATTACCATTACTGGTGGCTGGTCATTGTGCCGTCGGTTGCGATTTTCTTTACCGTGACGATTTTCAATTTGGTTGGCAGTGGGATGCGGGATGCTATGGATTCACGGTTGAGGATGTAGGTTTGAGACGACAGAGGACACAGATTGCGTGAATAAACACAAAAAAATGTCACAACCGCTAGTAAAAATCGAAAACCTGCAAACGCATTTCTTTACCGACGATGGTGTGGTGAAGGCTGTGGAGGATGTCTCGCTTGACATTCCCAAGGGAAAAACCTTGGGATTGGTGGGCGAGTCGGGGTGTGGGAAATCTGTTACGGCGTTATCGGTAATCGGATTGATTTCCTCTCCGGGACGAGTTGTGGGTGGGAAGATTACGCTGTGTGAAAACGGCTCGCCGCTGGTTCTTAACGAATTGCCCGAGGCCAAGATGCGGCAGATGCGGGGCGGGAAGATTGCCATGATCTTTCAGGAGCCCATGACGTCGCTGAACCCGGTGTTTACGATCGGTAACCAGATTATGGAGGCCGTGCGACTGCACCGCGACGTGAGCAAAAAAGAGGCTCGCGATTTGGCTATCGAGATGTTGGCCAAGGTTAAGATTCCAGTTCCCGAAAAACGCATTCACGATTATCCGCACCAGTTTTCGGGTGGGATGCGTCAGCGGGCCATGATCGCCATGGCCCTTTCCTGCGAGCCGAGTCTGTTGATTGCCGATGAGCCCACCACTGCGCTGGACGTTACGATTCAGGCCCAAATTCTGGATCTGTTGCGCGAGTTGCAAGAGACGCAAGGCATGTCGATTCTGATTATTACGCACGATTTGGGCATTATTGCCGAGATGGCCGACGACGTGGCCGTGATGTACGCCTCGAAGGTCGTCGAGAAAGCGGTAGTCAAAGAGCTTTTCGAAAACCCATTGCACCCTTACACCAACGGCCTGTTCCGCTCGCGGCCCGAAATTGGGCAACCCAAGGGCAAGAAGCTGACTACTATCCGCGGCATGGTCCCCAGCCCTTTGCGCTTCCCGTCGGGCTGCAAGTTCCATCCCCGTTGCCCGTACGCCAAAGCCGAGTGTAAGAAGACCGAGCCGACACTGCGCGAGGTCCGCCCGGGCCACTTCGTCCACTGTCCCTTCGCCGGGGAGTTGGAGTTTCCACGATGAAATCTGCTAAGCCAAAAAACGATGTACTGCTGAAGGTGGAAAATCTGAAGAAATATTTCCCCATCCGGCGTGGCGTATTTTCGCGCGTGGCGGGAAATGTGCAAGCGGTGGACGATATCAGTTTCGATGTCCGCAAGGGCGAAACGCTGGGGCTGGTGGGCGAATCGGGCTGCGGCAAAACCACCGCCGGGCGGACACTGTTGCGTCTGATCGAGCCCACGGCCGGGAGCGTGACATTTAACGGCAAGGACGTTGCACACTGTCACGGCAGCGAACTGCGCACACTGCGGGCCGACATGCAGATCGTATTCCAAGATCCTTTCGCCTCGCTCAACCCGCGTATGACCATCAAGAGCATCGTGGAGGAGGGGCTGGTGGTTCACCGTCGCGGTAACCGCAGGGAACGCCAAGAGATGGTCGACAAAACGCTCAAACGTGTTGGCCTGGACCCCAGCTATGTGAACCGCTATCCGCACGAATTTTCAGGCGGGCAGCGGCAGCGGATCTGCGTTGCCCGGGCGCTGGCGCTGAACCCCAAGTTCATGGTTTTGGACGAGCCCATTTCGGCGTTGGACGTTTCCATACAATCGCAGATCATCAACCTTTTGACCGATCTGAAGGAAGAGTTGGGGCTGACGTATCTGTTCATTTCGCACGACCTGAGCGTGGTCGAATACATATCGGATCGCGTGGCCGTAATGTACCTGGGCGAAATCGTGGAGACGGCCACCAGCAAGCAGCTTTACGCCAACCCCTTGCACCCCTACACCACGGCGCTGTTGTCGGCCATTCCCACCATGGAGCCGACGAAGACGCGCGATCGCATCGTTCTGAAGGGCGACGTGCCCAGCCCGATCAACCCGCCGTCAGGGTGCCGCTTTCATCCGCGCTGCCCACGGGCAATGGATGTTTGTAGCAAGAAGCCACCAGTCCAGCTAGACCTCGACGGGCATTTGGTGCGTTGCCATGCGGTGGCGAAGGATCTTGGCATTGAAAGCTGAGAACGCGTGTTAGAGGAGTGTATTGCCCCCATTTACGGCAATCTTCTGGCCGGTAATGAAGTTGGCTTCATCGCTGGCCAGGAACGTCACCATTGCACCAATATCGGCTGGACAGCCTTGCCGTTGCATGGGCACACTTGCGGAATAGGCATCGAAAGCTTCTTGAGGCCAATCGGCCGTTCTTTCGACCGGAATCCAGCCTGGAGCGACGAGATTCACGGTGATTCCAAAAGCGGCTAACTCGTTAGCCCAGGAACGAGTTAAACCAAGTTGGGCTCCCTTGGCCGCGACATAGTGGGAGTAATTTTCGTTTCCAATTTCAACCACCTCGCTGCCAATATTGATGAAGCGGCCATAGCCTTTGGATTTCATGCAGGGAAGCAAAGATTTCATCAATAGGAAGGGGGATTTGATGAAGTAAGCGATCATGCTCTCGTAATCCTGCCAAGATTGTTCCTCGATGGATTTGAGTTCCTGAACGCAGGTGGCGTTAACGACAACAATATCCGGTTCGTCCAAGTTGTCGCGGACATCATCGACTAGTTTTTGGACCTGCTCTTGATTTGTAATGTCTGCTGGGAATGCTTGGGCCGTTGCGCCTTTCATCTTGATGCGGTCGACAACCTCAGCGGCAGCGCTGCTATTGCTGAAATAGTTCAGAGCGACATTTGCACCGGCTTCGGCCAGACACTCGCAGATACCGGCTCCCAGGCCACGTGAACCACCTGTAACTAACGCGGTTTTCCCAGTCAGATTAAACATTCTTGTATCCTTTCTTAGAACGTGCATAACGGTTGAGCGGTTTAACGGCCCGGAACAATCTTGCTCGGCGCCTGGGCCAATGTGCGGCCTTCGGTCAATCCCAGCGGAAGTGTGATCACTTCGGTGTTGGTTATGGGGCGTTTGCCGTTGCTCATTTCGACGAGAAGTTCGGTTGCTTTTTGGCCTACTTGGCGTCCGTCCAGGGTGACGGAACTCAGACGTTTGATGATGGCACCGCGGCGGTCCATGCCACCGAATCCCATCAGGGAAATATCTTCCGGGATGCGTAGGCCCAATTGGTCGAGTTGCAAGAAAAGCAGTTCGGCCAGATTGTCGAAACTGGTCATGATGGCGGTGGGACGGTCCGGGCGGCAGCAGATCTGTTTGAGAACAGCATATACGTCATCTTCGATGAGGTCTATTCCGACGTCGGGGGAGTGGTAGGGTAATATTAGGAGGAACTCGTCGGGCACATCCCCGCCGCCGGCGCGAATGGCATCGCGAAAACCCTTGGCCAAGGGCGTGATGGGATTTTTTTCGCTATTGGCAAGCTGCAAGAGTGCCACGCGGCGATGGCCTTGTTCGATCATGGCTTCGCCGGCCGTGCGTCCGATATCGTAGAAGGGGATGGCCAACAAGGGGGCCTGGGTGTCTTCTACCGCACGGTGGCAGAAGACGACGGGAATGCCACGCTGTTGCAATTGGCGGATGTGGAAGGGCGGCGTGCGATGGCCGTCGACGGGCACCATGGCAACACCGGCTACTTGGTTGTCGATCAATTGCAAAATAATCCGTGCCTGGCTGTCGGGCTGATTGCGGCTGTTGCCCATCAGCGTCTGGTGGTGGATTTTGCTCGAAGCGTTTTCAAAACCATCCAGCAGCGACGGGTAGTACGAGGTGCGAGCCTCGGGCGTGACCAAGGCGAACTGGGACAGGCCGTGTGATGCATTTTTACCGTTGGTCGGTTCGCCGCCAAACGTTTTGCCGGACTGGTCAATTGTCTTGCCGTTGCCGTTATCGACAAAAGTGCCCTTGCCCGGGATGCGCTGGATCAAGCCGTCGCGGACCAGAGCGCCCATCGCCTGACGTACCGTGTTGCGAGCTACCTTGAGCGTTTCGGCCAGATACTGTTCGGTGGGCAGCGCATCGCCCGGCTGCAAACGTCCCGAGGTGACCTCCGCCATGAGGTAGCTTTTGAGGCGTTCGTATTTTGGCTGAACCAGATCGGGATTGTGCAAATCCAGGAGTTCAAGAGCCGTGTGTTCTCGTTCAGATTCGCTCACGTTATTTGTTTTCATCAGGTGTTCAAAAGAGCGAAAAAAGGCGCCAAACGAAAAGGATGCCGGGAATCTTTTGTATCACAGGCCGGGTCACATTTAAGCCTATTCTATAGCTTAGCATATTTACCCCCCGCTTTCAATGGGGCGGATTCCGTAGAATTAGGGGAAAATTGTAAGCTCCCCCGTATTTCGGCGAAAGCTGATGCTGCGAACTGCGAATCAGTAACACTCAGGTTAAGCTGATGTTCTTAAAACATGCGGTTGAAGAAGAGGATTCCGGCCAGATTGAATGCGCCGTGTACGATAACGGCCAGGGCGAACATGGGCAGCGCGGGCGATAGTTCGGCTGGTTGGGAGTTGCGGAGCTGGCGGCGCCAGGAGCGGATTAGGCCCAGGGAGGCAATTATCGCGCAACAGACGTGCAACGGCAGGCAGGCTGCCCAGCGGAAGGCGGCCAGGCGGGCGATGTTTTCCACGCCTTGGCCTTGGGCGTAGACGTGGATGTAGAGCAGGTTCTCGATCGAGGCGAACGTGACGGCCGCCACGACCGCGGCGAAGATGAACTGCCAGGCGGCGAAAACTCGGTAGGGCTTCTTTTCCAGCAGGTAGGTCATGCCCGACTGTTTTAGAAGTTCTTCGACCGCGGGACCGAAAACTATCAGGTAAAGGTGCTGTCCAAAGCCCTGGTATCCAATGAAGAAGGCACCTAGCACGGCGGCCGGACCGCTGAGAACAGCGACCAGCACAGTTACGGCCAGGTTGCCGGCGAGGGTTGTTTTTGCTTTTCGCCACAATAGCCATTGGGCAAAGTGACGCGGATCGTGGTGGTCGGGCAAGGCCGGCTCGGCTTGGATGGAATCGCGCACGGACTCGATTTCGCCGACTGTTCCGCGGGCGGGCTTGCCGACCGCCGCGGCGCATTTTTCCGACGGGTCGGGCTGACATTCGCCGTTTTGCAGGGCCGGTTCGGACTCGACTGAAAATTTATCGTCTTTCATCGGCAAACTGCTACTGCGTGTCCGTGGCGACCATGGCCGTGCCGTAGGCGATGACCTCGACGCCACCGGCCTTGCGTTTTTCCTGGCCGCCGATGGTGGATGTTTCCAGTCGTACGTTCCAGACCAGATTGCAGCCTTGCGCTTGGGCTTGTTCGGTCATACGCACAATGGCCTCGCGGCGTGCGCGTTCGACCAGCGTTTCGTATCCTCGCACACGGCCGCCGAAAAGGTTGCGCAATCCGGCCACCCAGACCTTGAAATAGTCGGTTGCGATGACCGCCTCGCCCGTCACCAGAACAGCGCCGCCGGCGTCCCAGTTTTCCGGTAAGCGTTTGATGTTGGCAACCAAAACGTCCTGCAACTCTGCCTCGCGGACAGCCAGGCGGCTAAAATGGGACGATTCGATGAATCGGCCGATTACCAAACCAGCCATGAGCAACACGATGGGTATTCCCACGCTGAATATTAAAAAGAAGAAATCCTGCACTTCGAGACTCCTAGCGAAAAACGGACAGGCAAACTAGACCGGTTCAGCTTCGATGCTTTGCTCGCCGGCGACGGGTGCCAGCGAAACGGCCGTGCCGTAAACGTAGAGTTCGGCCGCGCCGGACGTGATGCTGCTGGTGGCGAAGCGGACATTCAAGATGGCGTCGGCCCCAAGTTGTTGTGCCTGAGCGATCATACGGGTGACGGCTTCGCGTCGCGATTCGATTAAAAGCTCGGTGTAGCCCCGCAGTTCCCCGCCGAAAATGTTCTTCAGCCCCGCTGCAATGTCGCGGCCCACATGTTTTGCGCGAACGGTGTTACCTTGAACCAGGCCCTTAACATCCACGACCACCATGCCGGGAATATACTCGGTGTTGACAACTATCACGTGACGGGGTTCCTTCTCTCGTTTGATTACGCGGCAATTCGAATGCAAATCCCCCCGAGCAGACAGTATAGCGCCTTATTGAGATGTGAAAAAGGCTGATTGAGACGATGCAATTAACACCACAGCAAACAATGAGAAAAGCTTAGCGGCTTTCGAAGAGCGAAAGCCATAGAAATATCCCGATATCGCCAAATCGTGAAACTGCCGGGGCCAGAATTCACCTACACATTGTGGTAAGGAGGCGAAAACAGCCCAACCGTGCTAAGAATTTTGCCAAGCCCCTCGGCGACGTGGCCCAAGCCCCTGAAACAAAGGCGCCGCCCGGATTCGAACCGGGGATGATGGATTTGCAATCCACTGCCTTAGCCACTTGGCCACGGCGCCGTGAAAGATAATAAGGTAGGGGATCGGCAGTATCAGGTCAAGGGCTTAGGTAAAACGGGGATAAGACAGCCGACTTTTTGGAAATTGTCGTCTGTGAGCGCCGTTGAGGCTCCAAAAGACCACCGCGAACCTTTGTTTTTATTGCCTGTGGAGGCATGGGCCGCTTAGGTAAAACGGCGAATCTTAATGGGTATGGATGTCTGGGGTGTGTAAGGCGAGTGTTGCTAGGTCTTTTCCACAATCTTCGCCATGCGTTCAACGACTTCGCCGATCGTAAGACGATAGCGGGATAAAACTCGACAGGTCTAATTGTGGGAGTTTGGGTTGACTTTGCTGGGTCGCCCTCTGCGTCTCATTGTCGATCTTCGGTGGTCCCATGTTCACGCCGCCATAAGCTCGACCATCGGGCCGACTCGACAAGGTTTGCCCGCCAGGCAATACGCACAGATCCGCATCGGGCAACTAAGAAGAGTTTTGGCGACGATCTCTTCGAAGGCTTCGTAGTCTCGGTCCTTGTTGAACAAACGCATTCGCCCAACGCCACGCTTCAAAACGTGGAAATCCATCCCGCCGGGAGTAACGCGTGCTGTTCTAGGCATCCCCAAAGCCTAGCGATACTTGCCCATGTTGCTAACATTAGACCTGTCCTGTTGAATTGCCCCCACAGACACTGGCCCAACACACCTTTATCGTTTCCCGGGGATTTCGAGCGTTCCCTTCTTCCATTCGCTCAGAACCATCTCGGCAGTGAATGAAACTGCGCCCACACCATCGGCTATTTCCCTGAGGACAGCCACAGCCTTCTCATCGGCAGTGGTCAGAGAGTGTGTCGCAGCCCAGCATCGCACGCTGTCATTCTTGTGATCCATGAGTGTCAGCAAGGCATTCATTCCCTCGTCACCGTGGCTTTGAAGTTCACAATACGCGTCAACTACAGCGTCGTGCGCAGTGTTCGCAAGCTCATCGTTCCCCTCTTCACTCATCTTGCCATGCAGAGCCGCATTCTCGGCATATGTGCATTTGATATTATTTATGTCTCGCACTACCAGTCTCCCGGTGAAATAGTCTGTCAATCGCTGAACTTCTTGATGATCTTCTGACCGAACTCTGCCTGTTCCTGAAAGGACTTGTCACTGATCCAATTCCGGACCGTTTTACCTCCCGTAAAGGGCTGCTTGGAGGAGTAGTATCCGCTGATCTTCGAGTGGGTCGTACCCTTACCATGAGGCAATTTGACTACATTGTTTGTATTGATGGGGCACGTTAAACAGGGGGCACGTTAAACAGGATAGGTCTAATATTGGCAAGCTAGGCAAGTGCGACTTAACTTTTAAGGATACTCAGAACTATCCAAAACGTTAAAATTAGACCTCCCTCGTTTTATCTCTCCGTTTTCCACAATCTTCGCTATGCGTTCAACCACCTCGCCGATTGTAATGCCATCGGTCAAGATCTCGATGGCGTCGTCTGCTTTGGCTAGGGGGCCGACTTCTCGACTGGAATCTTGCCGGTCGCGTTGTGTTTGATCTTCGAGCACCTTTTCTAGCGTGGCCGATTCGCCCTGACTTTGCAAGTCAAGCAAGCGACGGCGGGCTCGCTCTTTGGGGCTGGCTGTGACGAAGAACTTGAACGCGGCGTTGGGAAAGGCGACCGTGCCCTGGTCGCGGCCTTCGGTTACGAAATCATCTTTGGCGGCCATCTTGCGTTGCAATTCTACCAGATGGCCGCGGATGGCGGGGTTGGCGGCCGAATAGCGGGTT
>CAZISU010000108.1:0-10579 GCA_964541935.1 uncultured Planctomycetaceae bacterium
AATTAGCACAGGCCCCGTCCCGAGAGATCGAAGCGGTCGACTTCGCCTTCCGCCACGACGACGGGCAGCGTGTGAATGAGTTGGACAAGGCCGAAGTCATCCTCGTCGGAATATCGCGCACAATGAAAACTCCCACAATGCTTTACCTGGCCTATCGAGGATGGTTTGCCGCGAACGTGCCGCTCATACCCGAAATCGCGCCCCCGTCGGTGTTGATGTCGTGCCCCTCCGCGCGCGTGTTCTGCCTTGTGATGGATTCCGGGCGGCTACGGGAATTGCGCCAAGTGCGGGCTGAGCAGACTGCGATTCCCTTGGAACCGTACGCGTCGCGAGAACGCATCTCGCAGGAACTACGCTATTGCGAACAACTGTGCCTCCGCCTTGGCTGGCGGACAATCGACGTCACGGGCAAGTCGGTTGAAGAGGTGGCCCGAGAGATCATCGCCTTGCTTCCGAAACACAGAAGGACGCAATAGTTGACATAAGAGAAGCAGTCGTATGGCATCCAGCAGATTCGCCAAACTACGACGAACCAAGTTTTGAACTTCAGTGGACCGGGAGCATCAATTCTCCGTCTCAGTGGTGTTTGCTTCAGTGCTGGCGCTTACAACGATGACGAACTTTGGAAACCACATACCAGGGGGGCCGGCTACTTTTCATTCAACAAAGTAGCCTGACCCCCTTTAATTTCCCACCATCGATTATTGGAATCTCGTCTTCGGGGTCAGGGTCGGGAACATCTCCATCGATAATGATGCCTTCCACTATCGTGGGGAGTTGCTGTGTTAAGGTAATGCCACTTGTTATCCTAATTTTATCTGTACCCATCAAATTTGGATTGTTGTTGCAGGAGACTATCGCGGCTCTCAAGCCTGCTTCGGTATTAACAGGGATATTCAAGATCGCCAGTAATTCTCTTTCCTCAAGCCCTTCAAAACGAAGTTGTCGTGTCGACTTTTCGTTTTTCCGTTTGCGAGAAGAGGCTTTGACATTGGCTCGTGCTTTGTTCAACTTAATCATATTGACTCCCCAATAATTCGAGTGGTTTTTTTGTAGTAAACGACAAAGGTGCAGTTAGTAAAAGACTCGCAAGAGTCTTAATCGAAAGAAAAACGGCAAACAAAACGCCGCGATTAGCAAGAGAGTAGCAGTGCTCGGTTCGGGAATCGGCTTGAGTAAAACGAAATGGCCGATGTATTGGGCTTCGGCGAGAATCCAGCCGTTGTTATTGATATCAATGGCGTCAATAAGCGTTATTTCAGGTATTGGGCCAGGTGTCTGCTCGATCAATTCATTCAGGTCTCGCATTCCTTGTTCCTCGTCCCAAATGAATGCGTGGCTTCTTGGGGCGCCGATGGTGACGGAAATGTCGGAAGAACCGACAATCACACCGTTTTCGTTGATCGCAGAGGCAGAAGAGTTAATCCCACCCAGGTCGCCCAAGTCGTGTGGTGTGTCATCTTGCCAGAGAATGGCGCGTCGGGGGTAGATGATGATACCGGGTAAACCACCTTCAAAAATGAATCCAATTTCACCAACAACATCACCCAGATCATTTATGTCAAGGGCCTCGGAAATTTGATTGGCTGTGTCGTCGCCGATTAGAGGAAGTAGCTGCGATCCGGAGTCTTCGTCCCAAAGAAAAGCCCTTCGATATTCGTCGCCAAGCCCGAGAGCGGTATCGCCATAGCCCACAACCTGCCCGCTGTTATTAATTGCCGTGGCAGTGGAACGATATCCGCCAAAATCTCCTATCGGTTGCATGCCCGCGGATTCGGTCCAAACAAATGCGCCTCCGAGGGGCTTGTCGCCGGAAGCGCTTGCTCCCACAACGATTCCCTGATCGTTAATATCGATGGCACGATCCGAGGAACTGCCAGAATTAGGCATGATGTTAAGAGAACCGAGAGAAATCATCCCAGTTGAGTCGCTCCACAAGAAAGAGTAGTCAGCGGAACGGCCGACGACCTGGCCGTTATTGTTGATACCTATCGCATTTGAGGCAGTTACTCCAAGATTGCCGATCTCTTGAAGCCCGTTGTTTTCGTCCCAAAGAATGGCATAACCAGGAGGACCAATGTCCGGGAATGAACCGACGACCTGTCCCTGGTCGTTTAATGCGTTTGCATGCCAGTAGCCGTTTTGCCCCGAGAATAACTCGCTATTTTGCCACAACTCGGTCAGATCTGTCACGGTGTATTCCACCGCCCCCCGTGCAGTTAGTGGCATAACTGCAATAACCGCCAAAAGCAAAAAAGTAAGGTTTCGCATCTTTTCTCCTCCTTGTTGAAGATCTGCGAGGATTGCAAACCAAGCTCGCCCCGCTCTCACCGATTATGGACATTCCGTTTATAACGGTTATCCCGCCGACAGCTAATCGTAATAGTATTTATTTTCAGTTAGGTAATTATTTCGCATAAAAGGTAGAAAAATTCGCACCCCTGGCGGCTATTCGTTGACGGCCCGTGGCGTTGCTTGGGCGGGAGATTGGACGGTTGGGAATTGTGGGGGCTGAATGAACGACTGCATATATAGGAAGTATGGGCAGTCTGGGTTTAATTCAAGCCACCGCCGGGTTGTAACCCGGCCTACGGGTGGTGAATTTTGCAGGAAAACGTTGCGGTGAAGGGGGATTCTGGGGCTGATGATTTCGGATCGTGAGAAGGGCGGATTTCTAGCAGAATTACAGGTCCACAGCGGCCTAAAAACCGCTTATCCACCTCGTCGGGATAGCGAAAAACGGTTACAATGTGGGTTTGATGATCGGGCGTGTTGCTCAATCGTTTTACTGGCAATTGCTGGACGGATCCTTTGTGGTGAACAGCGTCGTAAGCATCCCCCCACCCGTTGGGTATGCAAATGGAGGCGGTCTGTCGATTTCGGACCGTGTCGATGGGGGGTCTTTGCGCTATTTCGTGGCCGGGAACGAGAACCGCCTGGCTGCCGTGGCCGTGGCCGGATTGCTAAAAACGGTCGCTGGGACGGACGGGACCAGAGTCGACGGTGGTTACAATCCGCTCGTGTTTTTCGGGCCCAGCGGGTGCGGCAAGTCGTTGCTCGTCGAGGAACTGGCCCACGCTTGGCGCGAGCTGCACAAGTTGCATCGACATGGGTCTAATCACAAAGATGAGATGCGGGTGGTTTGCAAGCCGGCAACGGCTTTCGCACAGGATTTCAAAGCGGCCGTCGAGACCCAAGACGTCGAGCAGTTCCGCAAGCATCATCGCCGCGCCGGGCTGCTGATCCTCGAAGACATCACGCATCTGGCCGGCAAGGAGGCCGCGCAGCGTGAACTGCGGGGCACGGTGGATGCACTCGTACGCAACGGACGCCGGCTGGTGGTAACCGCGTCGATGGCCCCGGGACAATGGCCCGATGTGTTGGCCGATTTGCAGGCTCGACTGGTGGCCGGGCTGACCGTGCCGGTGGCCTTTCCGGGACGGGAATCGAGAGAGACGATTCTGGCGCGGCTGGCCGTGGATCGAGAGGTTGAACTGCCACGGGCGGTGGTCGGTATGCTAGCCGCGGCCATTGAGGGACCGGCCTCGAATCTGGCGGGCGCGTTGAACCAAATTATCCTCGCCAACGGAGACAAACGCAGAATCACTCTGGACAACACACGCGAGTATTTATCCCAACGCGAGGGTCCGCGACAACCGGAACTACGCGAGATTGCCATGGCGACTGCCCGTTCGTTCTCGCTGAAGGTGGTCGAACTGCGTAGCCGCTCGCGGGCGCGGGCGGTGGTTACTGCCCGCGGGGTGGCCATGTACGTTGCCCGGCAACTGACGCACAACAGCTTACAACAGATTGGGCACTATTTCGGCGGACGCGACCATACGACCGTGTTGCACGGCTGTCGACGAACCGAGGAACTATTGAACAGCGAGCCGGCCGTACAGCGGGCGGTTGAACAAGTACAAAACAAACTCCGGGCGACCGGATGACCCGAGTCCGCCAATTGCCCCATTAACCCAAAACGTGAAAACCAACGTGGAAAACCTGTCGATAGACTGTCGGCCGATGTGGAAAAGTCGGCCGTCTGTCGACACCCAATCCGCAGTGTCGAAAAAGCGACAATGGGCCAACACTGCACTGACACCGCATCGACACCTGAACGACAGGTTATGCGCGACGTTTTTGAGAGAATAAATCAGCCTAACTGGTGTTTCCTGAACGAGTTACAGATTACGTCCCCTCGCACATCGACACTAAACCCGTTCATCTAAATACTGTTAGATGTTTAGAAATACTTTAAGAGATTAAGAAGACCGACCAAGACACGAAGGTGGAGTTAATTCATGAAGATTACTTGCGAACGTGAGAAACTGTCGCGTGCCTTTCAGACAGTAGCCAGCGTAGTCCCGTTGCGTAGCCCCAAGCCGATCCTTAGCAACGTCAAGATTGTTGCCGAAGAGGATAACGTTGTGCTGATGGGCACGGATATGGAGAACAGTATCCGTAGCGTGGCGTCGGGCGTGGAGGTTTCCGAGCCCGGCCAGGCACTTTTGCCCATCGACCGCTTTGGATCGATTTTGCGTGAGAGCAGCGACGAGAAACTTGTTATCGAAGACGACGGCAAGCGGATTCTGGTGCAGGGTGCGCGCAGTAAATTCCAGCTACCTTCGGAAGACGCAGCCAAGTTTCCCAGCATCGGTTCGTTCGAGGAAGAAAGTTACTACGAGCTTCCCGCGCCGTTGTTCCGCGAGTTGATTCGTCGTACGATTTTCTCAACCGACAACGAAAACAGCCGCTATGCATTGGGCGGAGTGCTGATCGAATTCGATGGCGATAGTATTGTCGGTATTGCGACGGACGGACGGCGGCTGGCGAAACAGACGGGAACCGTCAAGGCGATTGGGGAGCAAGGCTCGCAAGAGCAGATGACGATCATTCCCACCAAGGGCATGCAGTTGATCGACCGGGCGATTGCGGAGAATGACGACGAGATTCGCATCCTTGCTAAGGACAATGAGATTCTGGTACGCAGCAGCCGCTCGACGATCCACGCCCGCCTGGCCGAAGGCCGTTTTCCCAATTGGCGGGGCGTTTTTCCGTCGCAGGAAAACCTGGTGAAGATAGATATCGCCGTGGGGCCGTTCCATGCGGCCGTGCGTCAGGCGGCCATTGTGACGAGCAAAGAACGTCTCGGCGTGGATTTTACCTTTGGCGACGGTAAGGTCACGCTCAGCGGCCACGGGGCCGAACTGGGCGAGTCGCACATCGAGTTACCTATCCCCTACGACGGGGCCGAAATTACCGTTAAGCTCAATCCGCGTTTCATGAGCGAGTTTCTCAAGGTCTTGCAGCCCGAGCAAACCTTCGCCATCGAAATCCGCGATGCGAAGACGGCGGCCGTGTGCTCGACCGAGGATGGATACGCTTATGTAATTATGCCGTTGGAGCGGAAGGAGCCCGCGCGTAAGGCGTAAAGTGGGTAGCCCCGATAGCTTGTCTATCGGGGCGGCGCAGCCGCAAGAGGTGGATGAGGGATCGACGGGATTTCCTCCTGTGCCTTCGGCACCCCGATAGACAAGCTATCGGGGCTACCCGGTGATGCAGAAGTTTTACGTTACTAGAGAAAAGTCACACGACCTATAGATGGCTACGAAATATACGAAACGCAGAGGACCGCAGCCGATAGGCGACATCTTGTCCGAGTTGATGGCCCGCAAGGGTTTTGCTAGGGCACGGGGCGAGGATGCCTACAAGGAAGCCTGGCAAGAGGCTGTGGGCCAGCCGGTGGGCCAATACACGCGGACGGGAAAGCTGCGACGCGGCTTGTTGGAAATATTCGTGGCCAACTCGATGCTGATACAGGAGCTCACGTTCCAGAAGGCGAGCTTGTTGAAATCACTTAAGGAAAAACTTCCGGACGAGAAAATACGCGACCTCCGCTTCAAGGTAGGAAGCGTTTGAATATGACAATACTAACCCGCAGCGCAAGCGAACTCGCAATGCTAATCCGAAACGCAAGCGAGGGACGGGAATCATACACATTATTACAGTAAATCAAATCGGTTAAGCAAGAAAATAAAACCAATGTCAGAAGAAAACGTCGACAATACGCCGAAACCCGAAGAAACACCAATTGAAAATGTGGCTGCGGGTCCACCCGACACCCCAACAGGCGAAAAACCCGAGTCGAGTTCAGCCAGCGATCAGCCGGAATATCGCTTTTCCGACAGCAAGGGCGACGCCGATTATGGCGCCGATAAGCTCGAACACTTGAGCGACCTGGAGCACGTCCGCGAACGGCCTTCGATGTATATCGCCGACACGACTCCACGTGGGTTGCACCACTTGGTCTATGAAGTGGTCGACAACTCGATCGACGAGGCCATGGCGGGCTACGCCGAAGCAGTTACCGTTACGATCAACAACGACGGTTCGGTGACCGTAACCGACGACGGACGCGGGATTCCGGTCGAGCATCATGCCGATCTGGACAAGTCCACGCTCGAGGGCGTGATGACGGTGTTGAAATTCGGCGGCAAGTTCAGCAAGGGTGCTTATCAAACTTCCGGCGGGTTGCATGGTGTTGGCGTGACCGTGGTCAATTTTCTTTCGGAATGGTGCGAGGTAGAGGTCTGCCGTGAGGGCCGCGTTTATCAGCAGGAATACGAACGCGGCGTGCCCACCGGCGAAGTACGCAAGATCGGCAAGACCGAACACCGCGGCACGAAAACGACGTTTAAGCCCGACCCGCAGATCTTCCCCGTCACCCAATTTACCTACAGCGTTTTGCACAAACGGCTGCAGGAATTGGCGTTCCTCAACCGAGGCGTGAAGATCGTCTTCCGCGACGAACGCACCGACGATGGCGAAACGTTCCAGTACGAGCACGGCATCTTGCAGTTCGTCGAGCACTTGAACCGCTCGGCCGAACCGCTACATTCGGATATCGTATACATCGCCGGCGAATTTCAGGGCGTGGGCATGGAAGTGGCGCTGCAGTATTCGAACGCCTTTACCGAAAACGTGCATTCCTATGTGAACAACATCAGCACGACCGAAGGCGGCACGCACGTGTCCGGTTTCCGCGCTGCCATAACGCGGACGCTTAACTCGTACGGCAAGAAGGCCAATCTCTTCAAGAACATCGTCCCCAGCGGCGACGATTTCCGCGAAGGGCTGACGGCCGTGATCTCGTTGCGGGTTCCCGAGCCGCAGTTCGAAGGCCAAACCAAAACCAAGCTGGGCAACGGCGAGGTGGAAGGCATTGTCAACTCGGCCGTGGGCGACAACCTGGGGCGGTTTTTGGAAGAGAACCCCAAAACGGCCAAAATTATCGTGCAAAAAGGCATGATCGCGGCCGAGGCACGCGAAAGCGCCCGCAAGGCGCGGATGATGGTCCGCGAGCGAAAAGGGGCCCTTTCCGGCGGTGGTTTGCCGGGCAAGTTGCGGGACTGTAGCAGCCGCGATGTGGAAAAGTGCGAAATATACCTAGTGGAAGGCGACTCGGCCGGCGGCAGTGCCGAAGGCGGCCGCATCCGCCAGTATCAGGCCATTCTTCCCTTGCGTGGTAAGATCATCAATGCCTATAAGTCCCGCGACGACAAGGTCTTGGCCAACGAGGAAGTCCGCAGCATGATCTCGGCCTTCGGCTGCGGGTTTGGCGACGAAATGAACCTCGACAAACGCCGCTACGGCAAGGTTATCATCATGACCGACGCCGACGTCGACGGTTCGCACATCCGCACGCTGCTGTTGACGTTCTTCTATCGCCAGATGTACGACCTAATTAAGGCCGGGCACGTGTATGTGGCCCAGCCGCCCTTGTTCCGCGTGCGGCATAAGAAGGAAGTTTATTACGTGCAAACCGACGAGGAGATGAAGACGCAATTGCTGGAGAACGGTTTGGGCGACTCCGTTTTCGATCCCGGCGACGGACGTCTGATCGCAGGCGAGCAGATGGAGAAAATGTGCCGCACGCTGGCCGCACTGGAAGACGCGCTGCTTGCGCTGGAGCGCCGCGGTATCAGCTTGCGGGCGCATGCCACGCGTCAGAATCCGGTCAGCGGGAAGCTGCCCGTCTACCACGTCTTCTTCGGACACGACGAACATTGGATAGCGTCGCGAAAAGACCTCGACGAGTTCCTCGCTGAAAAGGAGCAAACCGCTGGGGGCGAATTGGAGCTTGCCGACAAGCCGGACAGCGAAGCGGTGGACAGCGAAGGAACGCAAGATGAAAAAGAGGCGGCCGCGAAAGAAGATGATGCGGAGAAAGCGAAAAACCGCCTGCATATCGTGGAATTGCACGAGGTCCGCTCGATCAACAACCAACTGGCCGAATTACGCGAGCTAGGCTTCGAAGTCGAATCGCTTCTGCCTAAGAAACGCACTGGCGTGGAGGAATCTCGCTACCACCTCCGCCGCGGCGAGACGACGACCGGGCTCGATGATCTGCGCGGCTTACTGGCGGCCGTCCGCACCGCGGGCGAAAAGGGCCTGCAAATCACGCGATTCAAAGGCTTGGGTGAAATGAACGCCGAAGAACTGCGCATCACCACCCTCGATCCCGATAATCGCACGCTCGTTAAAGTCACCATGGACGACGCCGTGGCGGCCGACGACCTGTTCCGCATCCTCATGGGCGATAAGGTAGAACCGCGGCGCGAATTCATCGAGAAGTACGCTCTAGAAGTGAAGAATTTGGACGTGTAGACGTGTAGGCCGGGTCTCGACCCGGCAAGAGGCCAATCAATTCAATGGAAAGCACATCATGACCGTCAAAGAAACGATGGTGGAGATTATCGCTAAACAGCCGGACGATAGTTCTTTCGATGAGATTCTCCGGGAACTAGCCTTTGCACGCATGGTCAATCGTGGATTGGAAGATTCTGATCGAGGTCGAACAATCTCGGACGATCAAGTAGAGCGTCAATTAATGCGCGTAGCGAATTGAACCATATGATATTATTGTTAGCCCAGTCGCTTGCGACGGTTCTTGAGAAAGATACTGAACCCACCAATAGGTAACACGCAAAGGCGCGAAGACGCAAAGGATGAAAAAGGTGACTGTGATGCTAGTCCTCAGCCTTATTTGAGAGATTATCGCTAAACAATAGTTCGGTTCAAATAAATGAAATGGCAACGCCCAATTACGTATTCATTGCTTGCGATCGCCGCCCTCGCAATCGCCGCCTCGGTCTTCAACATCCAGATCTGTCGCGCCTGGGGGTTCATTTGCAAGAACACGGGCTCCTGTAAGGGATATCGCCAATGGACACTCGGCCCCAAGACTGGTCACTGGCACACGAAGTCACCACTGGAGGATTTTATGACAGTGGAGGATCCGGACGCGATTGTCCACAGATGGACGAGCTATGCCGGAACCGGAAAGAATGTCATTGGCACGCCGGTTCTTCACGGTCATGGTAGTCCGGGCGATATACTCCAATTTGATCGCGAAATCCAGAGCCGATGGATAGAGCACAATTCTCCGCAGGAGGTTAGGAAACTGTACGATCTACTCATCTCTGACGATCAGGCAGCGATAGACAATAGGATCATGGATATCCAGAACGAAGTTTTGGGGTACGAAGACCAGAGGAATTAAATGGGCCCCTTTCCTGCCACCGCAGCATTGGAAATCACAGACCACTTGCGATAGATAATTGCCCATGACCGAACCCAGGACTATAGATCCGCAACGCATAGAGATCCTCGACGAAGCCGTCGTCGAGGTACTTCGTCGCAAGACGTCTGCTGAGCGGGTAGCGATGGCGCTGGATGCTGATCGAACGTGGCGGCAGATGTTGGAGACATATTTGCGTTTTCGGTATCCGGATTGGGATGATACGCAAATCACAAAGGAAATTGCGCGGAGATGACTCATTGGAACAAGTTGAACTGTTGCGATACACGCTTACCGCTTGGCCGTTTTAATCACCGGCTTGGCTGCCAGACGTTGTGCGTGGCGTTGGTCGGACTTTTCCGCTATTTGGTTTGCCAACAGACCGAATTCTTTGCGGATTTCGGGATCGACTCTTTGCAGTTTCCCGGCCAAACGGCGCACGCCTCGTGGGTTGACTTCGGCGGTGCGGGAAAGACTGCCCACGAAGGCCGAGGTTTGTACGAAATTGTTGTCGGCGACTTTGCCCATCAGCGGTTGCAGGGTGCGCGTGATGAACTCCAAGCCCACGTTGTCTATGTTGGTGAAGGTATCGAGGCGGCTGGTGATGTAGCTTTGTCCATCCGCTTGTTGCACATAGCCGGTCCTGAGAATCAAGAGACTGGTTCCCCGCACTGGTTTGGTTAATAAGGGGTTGTTGAAGACCCCATCGACCCAAATTATATGCGTGCCGTCGTCTTGGTAAATGAACTTCGAGATTCCTACAGTGCCGTTGCGCTCTTGGGTTTGATATTGCAGCGCCCCAACCTGCTTCATGCGCAACTGGCTAATGCCCAACTCTTCCCAGATTCCCACAATGACGTCCGGGTGTCGTACCAAGAAGAGGTACAGTTGCGGGTCGCAGGGCCCAACGTGGACGGGCATGCGGCGGAATATGTGTGAGCCGGAAATTAGTTTGGAGACTTTTTCCCGGTCTTTTTGGGCTAGTTTGTCTAGCGGAAT
>CAZISU010000109.1:0-10552 GCA_964541935.1 uncultured Planctomycetaceae bacterium
TCGTGGAACGACGGCCGCGCGCGTCTGCCATCTGGCTGGCAACGGTGCGTTTCCAGATCAGGTCGTAGAGCTTGAACTCGTCGGCCGTGAGCTTGCTGCGGAGTTGGTCGGGAAAATCAAAGGGGTGGCCGGCCGGGCGGATGGCTTCGTGAGCCTCTTGTGCGTTTTTGACCTTGGTAGCATAAGTCCGCGGTTTATCGGGAAGATATTCCGGCCCATATTGCGAAGTCACCAGATTGCGCGCGGCTTCGACGGCCACCGAGGCCAGGTTAGTCGAGTCGGTACGCATATAAGTAATATGCCCGTTCTCGTACAGGCTTTGCGCCACTTGCATGGTGCGTCGTGCCGTGAAACCGCATTTACGGTTGGCTTCCTGTTGCATCGTGCTGGTCGTAAACGGCGCGTAGGGCTTCGAGGTGTACGGCTTGCTCTCGACGCGTTTGACGGTCGAGTGGCCTTCCAATAGCCGCCGGATAAGTTCGCCGGCCTCTTGCTCGTCGAGCACCAAGACCTTGGGATCTTTGAGCTTGCCGGTCGAGGTGTCGAAATCGCGGCTGGTGGGCGTTTTCCTGCCGTCGACCGAAACCAGCGTTGCCTGGAAACTTTCCTTCGAATCGGTGGCGAAAGTGCCCAACAGATCCCAATAGGTGGCCGAAACGAACGCCATCCGTTCGCGTTCACGCTCGACAATCAGACGCACGGCCACGCTCTGCACGCGCCCGGCCGAAAGCCTGGGCAGTACCTTCCGCCATAAAAGCGGAGATACATCATACCCGTATAGCCGGTCGATGATGCGGCGCGTTTCCTGGGCGCGAACCAGCGACTGGTCTACCTCGCGGGCGTTTTCCAAAGATTCGAGGATCGCCTCTTTGGTAATTTCGTGAAAAACCAGTCGATGCACGGGCACCTTAGGATTGAGAACCTCGCAAAGGTGCCAACTGATGGCCTCTCCCTCGCGGTCTTCGTCCGTTGCCAGATACAGTTCGCTGGCTTCTTTAACTAGCTTACGCAGCTTAGCTACGTGTTTAACTTTATCCTTGGGAATTACATAGACCGGGTCGAACTTGTTGTCGACATTTACGCCCAAATAGGCCCAGGGCTCGCCTTTGTATTTCTCGGGCACCTCCTTGGCGCCTTTTGGCAGGTCGCGAATGTGGCCGATACTGGCCTCTATCGTGTAGCCTTTGCCGAGGAATTTGCTGATCGTTCGAGCCTTTGCAGGGGACTCGACGATAACCAGGCGGTCGCCGCCCTGCTTTGTGCCAGTCTTAGCCATGGTATTTCTGGGGGTCTAGGTGGTATACGTGGGGATTATCCCTGTTTATCTGCTATTTCATCCCCTTTTCCTCAGTCGACAGAAAAACGTCCGGACCACCGGTTCATTCGTTCTGATCGAGCAAGGAGAGTCCAGTTTGGAATTGTAGCAAGCCGGTCAATCCGTACAATGCACATTCCAGGGAGGTACGCAGGTTACCCCATGCGTTGGTGCAACCGCAAGTAAGGGGGGATGAGCGGTAGCACGTAATGCCTAGCTAGGCTGCCTTTTGGCATTGCATTGTCCGCAATCCGTTTTAGAATTGCTAGATTCGGACGATAATGAATGGGTGTATAAACATACCTACAAAAAAATGAATAGGATTTCCAATGGCCAGTCCTTTTGCCGTATTCCGTAAGCACCAGAAGATTCTGATCGCCACGCTTGGTCTCTTGGCCATGATTGCTTTCGTTTTCCTGCCGATGATCCTCAAAGGTCTAGGCGAGGGCGGGCCGAGCAAAGATCCGGTGGTTGTAAAGAGCAACTACGGCGATCTAACCGAGCGTCAGTTGCAGAATATGCAATATCGTCGCCGCGTGGTCATCCAGTTTTTGCAACGTGCCGTGGAGGCGGCGGATTTTGATCGCGAGACAACCTACCGCCGCAAGATGGGGATCGAACAGTTCTTCGGCAACGCCAGCGAGGAATCGACCGTCAATCTTTGGCTGCTGGTGCAACGTGCCAAGCAGTTGGGCATGACGATTAGCGATGATGCCGTGACCGATTTCATCAAGTCAACGGTTGACGACAAGGTAACCAACGAGCAGTACGCCCATTTATACAAATCGATGAAGATTTCGGAAGACGATATTTTCAACACTCTTCAGGGCGAACTCCTGGCTCAAGAGTTACAAACGGCCTTTTCGACGTCGCTCGGCGGCACCACGCCCGCTCAGCGTTGGGAGTATTTCCAGCGACTCAACCGCAAGGTGGACATTGAAGTCGCAGCCGTTCCCGTGGCTGACTTTGTGGACCAGATCGAAGATCCCGGCGACGAAGCCCTTGAGGAGTTCTTCGAGGAGCACAAGGAAACGCTTGCAAGCCCCATGTCGCCCCAGCCCGGATTCCGCGTGCCGTCCAAAGCCTCGGTCGAGTACGTGAAGGCCGATATTAGTAAACTCCTATAAGTGGCCCAGGTGTCCGACGAAGAAATCGAAGAATACTACATCAAGAACCGCGACCAACGATTTGTGAAGCCCGATTTGCCCGGGCTGGATGAAGGTCTTAAGAAACCCCCCGCTGTCGATGCTAAGCCGGCGGATGCAAAACCAGTCGAAAAACCGGTTGAGAAACCAGCCGCCAAAAAGCCCGCGGAAAAGCCTCCTGAAGCCAAAAAAGACACGCCCCCAAAAGATGCGCCCGAGGCTAAGAAAACATCTGCCCGCGATTCCAACTCGCCATTCCGACTGGTATCGATGACCGACGAGAAACCAGCCGAGAAGAAGTCGGAAGCCAAAGCGGCCGAGAAGCCAGCCGAGAAGAAGTCTGAGCCGGCTCCTGCCGCAAAGCCCGCCGAGAAGAAAGCGGTCGAGAAAAAAGCTGATCCCAAACCCGCCGAGAAGAAAGCGGCCGAAAAGCCGCCCGCGGATTCGAAGTATCAACCGCTCGACGACGTGCGGGCAGAGATCCGCCAGCTCATTGCCGCCGAGAAACAGGACGCCGCCATCAAGGCTTTTGGCGAAGTGAAAACTTCTTTGCAGCCGATCCGAGAAGCCGTCACCAAGCACCGCCGTGCTTTGAGTCTCTATAACGCCACCAGCGAAGAAGCTGGCGTCGTTAAACCCGAGTCGCCCGACTACGAAGCGTTGGCAAAGAAACAGGGACTGACCTATCACAAGACGGGCCTGCTTTCCGCGGCCGAGATGGCCGATTTGGATATCGGCCGCTCCATGGTCGACGGCGGCCAGTCTTTCCGGGGCTACGTCTATACGACTTCGAACCTGAATCGCCCCCGCGTTGCCGTCGATATGGGCAGCAACACATTCATGTTCTGGAAGACCGATTCCAGCGACGAGCGGGTTCCCAAGTTCGAGGACGAAGGCATTCGCGAAAAAGTCCTGGCGGCCTGGAAAATGAACAAAGCCCGCGAAATCGCCCTTAAAGAGGCTCAAAAGCTGGCCGACGAAGCACGTAAGAGCAAGAAGTCGCTCAAGGATGCTATCGGAACCCTCAGGCCCGTGGAAAAGAGCGGTCAGTTCTCTTGGATAACTCGTGCCCCGGTGCCGGGATCCCAAGGCCAAACCCGCCTGGTGATGAGCCGCGTCGAGCACGTCGACAAGGCCGGTGAGAAGTTCATGCGCAAGGTATACGAACTCGAAGTCGGACAGACCGGCGTGGCCATGAACCAGCCGGAAGACGTGGCCTATGTGGTTCAACTCGAAAAAACCGAACCCAGCGACACCGTGCTCTGGATCGGATTCCAAGCCGACCCATATAGCATATATTCAGCGGTCAGCCGATCTGATCAAACGCAGATCCTCCAGACCTGGTTCGATAGCATCCGCGAGGACGCCGGACTGAAGTGGGAGCGAAAACCGGTCCCACCCAACAGCAAAAGCCGACGCTAAGCAGTAGGGTGCGTCCGAGACGCACCACGAACTCGCAGTGCTTTGGCAATTCATGGTGCGTCGCGGACGCACCCTACGGGTCTATTCCACCAGCCGCGTTTTCGTAGCCTCGGCCGGCTTGAGGTGCGTATCCATCCAGCCGTACATCAATTCCCGCGACTCGTGGGCTACCGAGTGCCCGCGTCCGTGTACGAAAAAGGCGAAATTGCCCGAGGCCTTTTCCAATTCGTAGACGTCCATTATCCGCATCAGCATCAGCACCCGCTGGCGTTGCGTGAGCGGGTCGCCGTCGTTCATGCCCGAGAGGTCCAAGTACGCCCGCGGAGCGATCAGGGCTATGATCTCGTGGAAATCGATGGGCGGAAGCTTGCCTTCTAAAATTCCCGGCCGCATGTGTTTTAGGTAGATGTACCAATGGTCGCGGGCCCAGCCGTCCACGCGTCGATTGTGCCGAAAGAACGAAGCCGAACAGTTGCCGGCCGCGGCTTTGACACGCTGGTCGTATGCCGCCAGAAAAAACGTGCCGTGTCCGCCCAGCGAATGCCCCAGCACGCCAATCCGCTGCTTGTCGACTTGCACGAGCGACTCGAGCACGTCGATGGCGATCGAGTGCTCGAAGGTAAACTTGCCCACGGCCGTCCAGTTCGGATGTTTCTTATAGAATCGTCCCGTTTCGTAAGGCCCTTCTGGCGGAATGCGGTGCCCGGCCACGAAATGGTCGGGCGCGATTACAACATAGCCGCGCCGGCAGAGGTGATCGAGATAGGCTTTGTCCGGGTTGTTCTCCAATCCGGCCGCGCGCTCTTTGCCGTGTTTGTATGTGCCGTGCAAAGCCACCACGGCCGGGGCCGTATGTTGTGCGTCTTTCAACTCCAGCGGAATGCCCAGAAAAGCATGCGCCCGCTCGTTGGCCTCGACGTTATAGCTGATTAGGTGCCGCGTGTAGATCCCGTCGACAACGGTCGCCTCGTGCCACTTCAAATCCAACGGCGGGCGGGCCGGCTTATACTGGTCGCGGATCAGATCCAGATAGCGCCGCCGCAAAACCTTGCGATGCTCTTGCCAGTCTTGGCGGGTTTTTATGCCCTCGAACAGATCGTCCCAGGAAGACTTTATCACCGGCGGGTCGCTGACCAGACGTGACGAGGAAGACGTGGACGGGGTGCTCAGCGAGGCGGCATTCTTGTCTGGATTCTTCTCGTGCGCGGCCTTTTCGGCAGCCGGGGCAGTGTTCACTAGAAGGGTTGCCATAAGAACGGTCGTGAATATCGGCAAATCAAGGGGAAATTTCATCTTGGGACCTTTGCGTAAGGGGCTGGGCGGGGGCTCTTGGAAAATGCTACATTTGGGAAGCTGGAATTATAACCCGGATTATTCATGAGCCATACTAAGCGAAAACACTGGTTCATGAATAATCCGGGATAACCGCTCGATCTTCGTAACTCAAATATAGCACCAAGGAGCCCATCATGCTCGAACTGGTCGATCTCAACAAGCGTCTCGATAAAGAGGTTTACAAGCGGGTTTTTTCCGAACTGGAGACCCGCCTGGGAGAATGCCAACGAGCCGCGCGGGCCGCGGGCGTTCCGGTGGTCATCGTTTTCGAAGGCTGGGACGCGGCCGGCAAGGGCGCGATCATCAACCGCCTGGCGCAAGTGCTCGATCCCCGTGGCTTCCGTGTACATCCCATCTTTTCGCCCAGCAAGGACGAACGCTACCATCCCTGGATGTGGAGGTTTTGGAACAAAACGCCCGCCGAGGGGCTGTTCGCTATCTTCGATCACTCGTGGTACATGCGGGTTTTGCACGAGCGGGTAGACGGCTCGATTTCGGCTCGCGATTGCGACGAGGCCTATGACGAGATCCAGCAGTTCGAACGTCAACAGACCGACGCCGGCACGGTAATCGTGAAAATCTGGCTGCACATCGACAAGAAGGAGCAGAAGCTGCGTTTCAAGCAGCTTCGCCAAACGGCCGCCACGTCCTGGAAGGTCGGCAAGCAGGAACGTCGCCAGTCGCGTAAGCACGGCAAATGGGTCGAGGCCATCGAAGAAATGTTGCAGCGCACCAGCACGGCCGACGCTCCCTGGACGATAGTCGAAGCCACGCAAGGCCGCTTCCGACGCGTTAAATGTTTCGAGACGATCGTCAATGCCGTCGAGAGCGAATTGCAGCGACGTCTCGACAACCCTCCGCCCGAACTCAAGCCCATGCCGGCGGCAAAGCAATCGCCCACCGAAGAAAACACCATCTTGGACCGCCTGGATCTTAGCCTTTCGATGACTCGCGAAGAGTACGACGGAGAGCTCGACCGTTTGCAGCGCCGTCTCTTCCGCCTCGAACACGAGTTGTACGTCGAGCGTATACCGGCCGTGGTTGCCTACGAAGGAGTCGACGCGGGTGGCAAGGGCGGCAACATAAAACGTTTCACACGCGGCCTCGACCCACGCGGCTACGAGGTCGTTCCCATCGCCGCGCCCAGCAAAATAGAAAAGTCGCACCATTATCTCTGGCGTTTCTGGCGCGAAGTACCTAAGGCCGGGCATATCACCATTTTCGACCGCACATGGTACGGCCGTGTCTTGGTCGAGCGCGTCGAAGGCTTTTGCGGCGAAGAGGATTGGAGGCGCGCCTATCGCGAAATCAACGAGTTCGAGCGACAGATGACCGACTTTGGCACCGTGATAGTCAAATTCTGGCTGCAAATCAGCCAAGACGAACAGCTTCGCCGTTTCAAGGATCGTGAGAATGTGCCGGAAAAACAATGGAAGATAACCGACGAGGATTGGCGTAATCGCGATAAGTGGGCAGAATACAAAGCCGCTATTGTCGAGATGCTCACCCGCACGAGCACAACATACGCTCCCTGGACGATTTTAGAGGCCAACTGTAAGCTATACGCCCGAATAAAAGCATTGCAGACAGTGGCCGACGCGCTAGAAAATGCCCTGGAACGCGGGTAAGGTGTAAATGAAAACCGCTTCAAACCACCGAATCGCATTGCTAACGATCTTGATGCTGGCCTTCGCGCTGCGGTTGGGCGTGGCCGTCTGGTGGCAGGCTCGCGTGGGCGAGCGGTTTGCGTTTGGCGATAGCCTCAGCTATTGGTCGTTGGCCGAATCGCTTTCCGAGGGCGAGCCCTACGTTTACGGCAGCTACGACGCCAAAATCTTCCGCACGCCGGGCTATCCGCTTTTGCTGACGCCGCTTTTTTGGCTCTGGGGCGGCCAACCACCCTTGATGGCCGCCAGACTACTCGGGGTAATTTGCGGAACACTGGGCGTTTGGGGCGTTTGGTGGCTGGCCCGCAATTTGTTTGGCACGCGAGCCAGCAACGTCGCCGCTGTCCTGGCCGCCATATATCCGGGCGCGGTGGCAATGAGCGCGCTCGTTCTGAGCGAGTCGGTATTTTGCCCTTTGGTGATTCTTCAGTTGGCAATTTGGGTAGCCGCCTGGCGCGAGCAGCGGCGCAGTCGCGCCATAATCTTGGCGATTTGGGCAGGCGTGGTAGCCGGCCTGGCCACGCTGGTTCGCCCCGAATGGCTGCTGTTCACACCGTTTGCCTTGACCATGGGCCTGTTGTTATGTCGAGATAGGAGTAGGCAGCTCCGCCTGGGAGAGGTCACCATGTTGGCTTTGCTTGTGGTTATGACCCCCTGGTGGGCCCGAAACGCGGCCGTGAGCGGACGTTTTGTTCCTACCACGTTGCAGGTGGGGGTCAGCATGTACGACGGGCTCAGCCCTGTGGCAAACGGGGCAAGTGACATGGAGTTTGTCGAGCAGTTTGTTGCCGAAATGCGAAGAAATGATTTTCCATTAAATGATGATCGTTGGCGGAAGGGCGATCTATTCGAATACCGCCTGGACCGACTTGCTAAGTCACGGGCATCGGACTGGGCAATCGATAACCCCGGACGGACTATGTATTTGTCGGTTGTTAAATTCCTACGGATGTGGAACGTCTGGCCCAACGAGCCCAGTCTTTCGGCCTGGCCGATTCGCATAGGCATCGCGTTGGTTTATATTCCGGTAATGTTGCTGGGAATTATCGCTGCCGTGAAAACCTTTCGCTGGGGTTGGCCGTATGTATTGTGTTGGATACCGGCCGTTTATTTGACGCTTTTGCACGTCATATTCGTGAGTTCAATCCGCTATCGGCAACCGGCCATGTTCGGTTTGATCGTGCTCGCTGCGGGGGTTTTGGCGATTTGGGGAAGCTGGGATATTCCTCTAGATAGTGTGGGAAAACGGGAAGAAAAACGCTAGAATACGGTGGAATGGATTTCAGAAAAATGTTAGCGGCGGGGCTTGTCCCCGCGTGGCAACCATAAATCGGCGATTGACGTGCCGGATTACCATGGAGGGTTTTTTCTATCGTCAAGGGTTTTGTCAACTTCTGTTGGTTCGTCTTCAAGTGGGGACTCATTCCGGGTGTGATCGCGGCTGCGATAATCTTGCCGTATTTGTATCACCGCATTAACGAGGAAATTCGCCTTGGGGTTGAATCTCGTTTCGCGGAGCACTATCCCGACTTGAAGGTCAACGTTCGCTCGGCCGCATTGGTCGAGGGCGTGGGGATCGAGATCCGCGGGATGTCGTTTTCCGAACGTGACGTAACCGCCGATGGCGGCGCGGCCGACAGTGCGTTGGTGTATCTCGAACATGTGATTCTCGATTGCCCGACCGATTTGTCGAAGCTATTGAGTCCCGACGTGCCCATATCGAAGATCACGATCCGCCGCCCCACGTTTCGCATAGCGCGTCGGGCCGACGGATCTTGGAACGTGGCCAATCTTTTGCCGTTGCCGAGTACCAGCAACAGTCAGCCCGAGGTGATTGTCGAGGGCGGCTCGATTGAGATTATCGACGAGCGAAAAAGTCCCCCCAGCAGTTTCCCTTTTCGCGACGTGAACCTGCGTCTCGGTTCGCTAGAGCAGACCGCCGATGTGCAAAGCGTGGCAAGCCAAGAACAAGGTGCGGTAAGTGATTCGCGCATCCGCACGGTTAGCGGCTCGCTGACCGGCGACCACCTTCGCCGCATCGAGTTCACTGGCACGTTCGATCCGGGCAACGTAGTTCCGGGCAACGTCGATCCGAACACAACTGACTCCGAAACAAACGAATCCACTAGCCCGAGCTGGGACATCGGCGGTGTAATCGAGGGCTTGGAACTTTCGCCCGAGCTTTGCGCTTCGCTTCCGTCGCTAGGGGCCGAGCGTCTCAGGGCCTTGGGCACGTTCCGCGGGCGGGGGAATTTCGGTTTTCGGCTTCGTAGCGGCGATTCGGCCCAGCATCCGCTTGTGTTTCAGCTTTCCGGCGACGTGGAAGAGGGCCGCATGGATGATCCGCGTCTGCCCTATCCGCTCACGAATATGCGGGCAACGATATGTTGCAACAATGACGGCTTTTCGGTTAAGGATCTCTTCGCGCAGAGCGGGCAAACGACGTTACAGCTCTCGGGTAAGATGGCCGGTTTCGGCAAAGATGCCCCATGGGAACTCGAGGCCCAGATCAACAAGCTCAAGCTCGAGCAGTCATTAACAGCCAGCCTGTCGCCCAAACTGCGAGCGACGTGGGACAAGTACAGTCCCAGCGGCCAACTTCAACAGGTTAACTTGAAGTTGATGTCGGATTTGACGGGCTTCCGCAAAGATCTTGCAGAAATCTCGGTCATTTGTGGCGACGTTGATTTTACTTACAAGAAGTTCCCCTACCGGCTCGAACACGCCCACGGCACGATCGAATTGAAGCAGGGGGTTTTGAGGACGACGCACTTGACAGCCTATTCCGGTAACCAGCCGATCGATATTCGCGCCGAGGTGACGGACCCACTGGATACGGCTGGACTCGCTCTGCCGGCCAAGGGCTGGGCGGAACTTCGCGGCGCGCAGATCCCCTTGGACTCGAAGCTCTTTGCCGCGATTGGGAAATTCGACACGCGTTCGCATACCACGCTGAAAATGCTCGCCCCGCAAGGCTCGGTCGGCTTTTATTCACGCATCTGGCGCGACGCCCCGGGCGCCGTGCCGCAAAAACATTTCATCATCGGTCTCAACCGCTGTTCGATAAAATTCGAACGCTTCCCTTACCCTATCCGCGACATTATTGGAACCATCGAACGCCGCGCCAACGGCACTTGGGAGCTGCGCGATCTAGAAGGTTACAACGACACGGGCCGCATCACCTGCAAAGGTTCGCTTACCGATTCGGATCGCGGCAAGCTGCTTTCCTTGACCATGACCGGCACCGACATCCCCTTGGAAGAAGAGCTGCGCAACGCCTTGCGTCCCAATATGCAACGTTTTTGGGACGATACCAAGCCGCGTGGCATTGTTAATCTCGAAGAAATCCAGATCGACTGGTACGCCGACGAAAAGAAGCTGAATCTGACGGTGGTTGCCCAGCCGCGCGGCGACTCGGTTTCGGTTGAGCCCAAGGCCTTTCCTTATCGCATGGAAAAGATCCAGGGCCGCATGATCTATCGCGACGGGCACGTTACCCTAGAACGTTTCACGGCCCGCCACGGCCAGGTCGAACTGTCGGCCGGCGGCTATTGCGAATTCCCCGGCGGAGGCGGATGGCACTTTCATCTCGACGGAATTACGGTCGACCGCCTGCGCATGGATCGCGAGTTGGTACAAGCCTTGCCCAGTCGTTTACGCAAGGGCTT
>CAZISU010000110.1:0-10502 GCA_964541935.1 uncultured Planctomycetaceae bacterium
GCCGCCGGCCGATCTGGATTGGGACATGTGGCTGGGCCCGCGGCCCGAACGGCCGTACCAGGACAACATTGCGCCATACAAGTTCCGCTGGTGGCAACTCTACTCGTCGCAGATGGGCAACTGGGGCGTGCATTACTTCGACGCCATCCGCTGGTTGACCGGCGACCTGGCTCCCTCGTCGGTTTGCGCCATGGGCGGGCGGTTCGCGGTCGACGACGATCGCACCATCCCCGACACGGCCGAGGCCACCTTCGAGATGCCCCGCGGCGGGCTGATCATCTTCGGCCAGTACGAAGCCAGCGGCAACAAAGCCTTCACCTCCGGCGAAATCGAACTCCGCGGCACCCAGGGCACCTTCCGCATCGATCCGCGCGGATACGAGGTCGAGCCCGAACGGGGCGGACAATTCCAAGACCGCAAGCCGCGTATGAAACCGCTCAAATACGGCGGCGACGGCAAGACCAACTCCGGCATGACCGCCGCCCACGCGCGCGACTTCCTCGATTGTATCAAGTCACGCAAGAAACCGTCGGCCGACATCGAGATCGGACACCGCTCGACCAGCTTCAGCCTCATGGCCAACATCTCCCTGGCCGTAGGCAAGCGTCTCAACTGGGACGCCAAGGCCGAGAAGTTCACCAACTGCGACGAAGCCAACGCCATGCTGCATTACGGGTATCGCAAGCCGTGGAAGCTGGGGTGAGGTTGGAGGTGTGGGGTTGGAGGTTTGAGGTATCAGGTGTCAGGTATGAGACATGAGATTAGCTGGTTCCGTGTTTTAGACAACCCAAAATCTCATGCCTCATACCTCACAGCTGATACCTGATACCTCACGTCTCAAGTCCCAAGTCTCACTCCTTCAATCTTTACGGCACGTCCGACTGAAACAACAGCATCTGGTCCGCCGAGTCGTAGAGCTTATCGGTGCCGTTTGTAATCTCGACCCAACCGGCGGGCGACTCGCGATAGATGTGGTTCCAGCCGTAGACCGCCCCGGAGTGTTTGACCGAGCGTTCGCGGAAGATATATTTGATTTTCCAGCTCAAGGGCGATTCGTCTTGCGCGAACCCGGCCCGAAATGTCTTTTCGGCCTCGGCGCCGTCGAAGAGAATCGTGGCGGCCGGACAGCCAAGAAACACGGCGTTGTTAACGGTGCCTTGTAGCTCGTGAATCGCCGTCCAGGGCGGGTTGGTAACGTTGTGCCATGTGAGGTAATGCACGGTGGCCGGGATGCGTTTGGAGAGCTTGTAAGAGGTCGATAGAGACACGGAGGTGTCCACCCACTGCCAGCCGCCGGGCCGCATGCTCGAATCGCCAACCGCATGCGACATGCTATAGGTCAGGTGCGTGCCCACCTCGTTTTCCGGGCCGTCGAGCCGGTCGCGCGGTGATATCGTGCCATAGCTCACCACGGCTTTGGCGAACGATCCGTTATAGCTATTGAGCCCCGTGGCCAAAAGCCCGATCTCTTGACTGTCGGGCTGCTCGGCATCAAGCGGTTCGAATTTCACCTCGATGGCCGCAGCCATGCTGTAGCCCGGATATGCCACGCTGGCCCCGCCGCCGTGCCGCGTGGCTTCGCCCAAAACCTCGATGGCAAAGGCGTTGCGATCTTCCCAGGCGATGAGAAACTCGCGGCGTGCGCTGAATCCGCTAGTATCGTACTGTTCGACGGGCGAACCGCCCAATTCCCTGAATGCTACGGCCATTATTTTGGTGTCCGGTATGAGGTATGAGGTGTCAGGTATGATTATTGATCATTTCCTCTCACGAGCTGGTTCCCAAAATGGCAATATCATAAGTCACATCAGCCACGGCGGCTTCGATTTTCAGGTCTGTGGAACCCGCGGCTACGCTCCAGCCGCCACCCGGGTTGGCCAATAGTAGTTGCCCGCCCGACATCACCTTAACCTTGTCGCCGGTCGCGGCGAACGGCTCGTGCCACTCGTCGGCGACGGCTCCTCCGATCAACAGGTATCCGCCCGTGCTGCTTGTGTTGAGAACCAAAATCGCCTTGACTGCGGCCAGCGATAACGAAATCGTATTGCCGAACACGCTTTGCGCGAGGCCGTCGAGTTCGAGCGTGGTGGAGTTTCCGGCGGCCAATGTCTGTTGTTCGACGTGCCAGATGGTGTCGGCCTGATTCGCGCCCGTACCGTCGGCCAGGTCATTAAGGCAGCGCAAGCGGTTGCTGTTAACGATCGTGGTTTGGCCGACCGTGTCGCGCCAAGTCCACCCCAGTTCGGCATGTATTGCGCTGATGAGAGTTTTGCTCATAATGTTTCCTTTGTGAGGTGTTGGGTGTCAGGTGTGGGGTGAATGCCACTTATGTTATATTCTCGCATGGAATACTAACCCGAAGCGCGAGCGAAGGGCAGGGAAGCGAGTCTGGTCCATCCTGATTTGTGTACTTTCCAAACAGAAGAAGTACGGGTTTATGCGCACGCAAGTTCCGGATGAACCACAAGGTCTTTTCGCCATCCGCCCTTCGCTTGCGCTTCGGGTTAGTATTGCCTCAAGTCCCATGTCCCAGGTCTCATGTCCCACCATCCAACGGCGCGCAAATCCTGGCCAACAGTTCAACTTTCCACCGCCAATCACCGTCTTTCTTGTGGGTTGACGACATTGACACCTCGCGCATGCGCACCACGGCCGAATCGTCGGGCAAGTTGAACGTGGCACGGTCAAAAACGGCCTGAATGTGTTCGACGATTTGCTCGCCCAGGTCGAAGTCATCGTGCCACACGCTGATATAGAGCGTGACTTCCTCGGCCGCGTTGCCGGCGTTGGTGGGCAATTTCGGCCGACGCTTGAGCGAGTGCATCGTGGCATAAGGCTTCTCGTCGCCGGCCGAGCGACCGGTCGTAAAACGCTCCAACGGCAGCAACATCGAAAGGGCCGCGTTGTCGGCCCAACGTTGATGGATCGCTTGTTCAAGGCTCATGGCTTCGGTCTCCTCTAGGGACTTATGTGATCCGCACGGCGTGGATTTCCAGCAAGACATCAATTCGCTCGGACTTTTTGAACCCCGTGATACGATAGCGGGTGCCGTCGGGGCCCTTGAGCCGATGCGAGTGGTCGACCTCGACTGCTTCGGCCAGATAGACGCAAAACTCACCGACCGTCACGTCCTGCTGATGGCTATCGGTGTTGTCGGCCCCCAGGGCTTGAATTTTCGCCGCCAGACCGGTCCTCCAAAGCTGCCAAGTGGTTCGCCTGGCACCGCGCGTGTCTTTGTCGTAAACGGCGCGTTCGATGTCGACGAACTGATCGAGATGGTGTGCAACGGCCAGGTTTCTGCACACGCATCGCCAACGGCTGTCGGCGGTTGTGCGCGTCACGGCCAGGATCGTCCAACGCGCGGCGTCGCCGTCTACAATCACATCGGCCGGACTGGGCGGGCTGGAAATATCGCCGGCCGGCAGATGCCAGACCACGTCGCTGAGCGTATATTCGCCCCGCGAAGTCTCAGCCTCATGGGTTGTAACCGCGCGGCGCAGGGCACTGCTGGTGCTGCTCACGGCAGAACTGCCCGGCCGCCGCACCGTCACCGCTTCGCGACCGTCGACCACATTGGAAAAATCGTCAGCCGGATCGAATTGCACACTCATCATGTGGTCCCCCGCGAACGGATTTCAAACGGCTCGTGGCCGGCCAGCTTCCGCTCGCACCAATCGACCGTCTCGCGCAGTATGGCCAAATACTCGGCCCAGGACACTTTCTGTCCGTCGAGCGCATAACTGGGTTTCGGGTTGGCCGTCACCTGCGCGATGATTGCCAGGGTTTGGCTCTGGATGGTTCTGACTTGTTCAAGATCACTTGGCATTTTTATCCCTCAAACACAATTTAGTCGGAATCGCACAACAATCACCTGACCGCTAACCGGCATCAAGCGATATTCGAGCAGATAACTACGCCCCGCCACGGCGAAGGCGACGTTGGTTGAAACGTCGATCGTGTGGCGAAAGTTGTAACCCGTAACGTCGACGGTCCAGCGGGCGTCGGTTTGCAACGAGTTGAAAATGATCGTCGACACGGAGAGCGATTCACCGTTGTGGCCGCTTATCGTGGTTCTCGCATCGGGATCGTGTTCATCCAGCAAGAAGACGCTGTATGTTGCTGTTGAAATACTAGCCTGATTGATTGCGGCCGCATCCTCGCCCACGATTCGCGCAAGACACGTGGCCGTGCCGCCTTTGGGAACCGTTCCGTATATGTCATTGTTCATTGACTTGTCCTCTCGTTATTCCCGTGGAAAAGACTCCGGCCGCAGTCGTGCCGCAACCGCCCGTTTCCGCGGCCAAAACTTGATAAGGGCCGGCGATAAAGGAACTGATCGCCCGCAAAACTCGCGGCGCGCTTGCATAAACGGCCCTGGGCGGGTGTTCGCTTGCAACCGCCCCAAAATTATTAACCGCAACGGCGTTTATCTCTTCATGCAACCCGCCGCACATAGGCAGATACCAGGCCGGGCGACGTCCGATATCCACCGGCCGCACACCGGCTACGAGTCTGGCAATCTCATCGCTGCTCAACGCGACATTCCACTTGGCCCACTCGGCCAGATCGCCCTGGAAATAGCGCGTTCCCGGTAAATTACTGCGCGTGCCCAAATACAACGGCTCACCAACGTCGCACGAATTGAAATTGGTTGCACTGCAAGTACCGCGAGCTACGCCATCGACGAACTGTCTGATCGTGTCTGCATCGCGCTGCAACAATACATGTCGCCAGGCGACCGTGTCGATAGCCGTGTCCGTGATGGGTGCTGAGGTGCCGTCGTCGTCTTTGAAGTTTACGGTGAGATATTTACTCCCGGATTGCACGTACCAGTTAATTGATGGCGTGGCGTCGAATGCTCCGTGTGACAAAAAGTAATGATGGGACGTGCCCGACATGTCCGTCAGCCGCATTTGTCCCGCTATTGTCCAGTCGCCATCGGGCAGCGTTAGTGACGCGTTGTCTGCCAACGTGAGGTAGTCTGTTATTCCATCGAAATTACGAGCCATCAGCACACCGGGATAATAATGGTGAGGTGCAGTAAATGCATATCACCAGGCAGATTGCCTGACGAAGGTGCGATGCGAGAATAGCGAAACAAAATCAGATCTGCGGCCGCCCATCCCAGATTCGATACCGTCTCCGTCCACGCATGCACAGATACATTGTCTTGCGTGTCTTCGATGGCCTTATTGCCGCTATCTTCGTTGCTGTACGCGACGTCGAAATCTTCACCGTCTTGTCGAGCAACGTGTCCGAATCGGTGTTGCACATTTTTCGCTGCCGCCGCGGTTTTTGCCAAAACACCAACCCGAAACGTAACCGTACCGGATGTGTCCAAGTCGTCGGGCAGACGGAATTTACCGTGCACGAATTCCTCACTAGTATCGTCGAATGAGCGCACGAAGGTCTCAACCGTCGAGCCTTCCAACAGACTCATTGCCGCACCATTTACGGCCGGGCAATATACTGCATTTGCATCGAACTGAACGTCGATTGTTGCCATGATTATCCTTGCGAACTTAAACGATATAATATTGGAGGATAGCGGACGGTCGTGACGGAGTTTTCTGTAATACTCCGACGCAATGCGGAAACTCCGCCGCGACCATCTCACACGCGTACCGGTCGAATTTATCAGCCTGTCGACTTGACCACGAAACGAGGGTTAAGCACGGCCGCCGCGCCACGTTCGCTGGCCTTGAAGCGGACGACGATGTCCTGGTTGAAATCGGCCTCGCTGCCCACGGGCGATTGCGTGACCGTGATCGGCCAGTTCTCCATATAGCCGAACGCCTTGCGGAAATCGCCCATAAACCACCACTTTTTAGCGTCGGCAGCCGCTTCGCCCGCAGCCACAACCCGCCGATAGGCCAGGCGGCTTTCAGCCACCGTATAGTTGCCCAAGGGATTGGCGGCCACGGTGCTAGTGGCGCTGCCGGTGGCGTTGTAAGAGATCTCGGCCGCGTTGAAAACCCGATGGGCCGCGTGTCGATAGGCCGGCATCACCAGCACGGTCGTAGCCCCGGCCAGCACCGGCTCGCCCGTGTTGGGGTCGAGAATATCGGCAAACAACTGCTCGGCGGCGTCGACGTCGGTCCAATCCACCAGCTCGTTGCCGGAAAGCTCGTTGACCCAAGCCTGCGCGTCGGACGCGTCGTAATAGGTGTTGTAGCTCGTGCCGTTCCACTTGTAATTATTGGTCTGGCCGATCACTAGGTCGACGAGCCGTTTTTCCTTGTTCAAGCCCAGGATCTCGCCTACCTCGCCCGCCCGGCTGAGAACCAGATTAGTGCGATCGAAGAAAATGGCCTCGCGTGTCACCGGCACGATCAGGCCGCGTTTTGTGGTCGACGGCGTTTCGATATAATCCTCGCCGAAACCTACGTTGGGATAAGGCATGCCCGGTTGGATCTCGGTCACCGAGTCCTCGACCCGCCCGATGCCGGGTATCATCTCGCCGTCGAGCCTGGTCGGAATCGTCTCGACCAGTTTGGAAACCACGAAAGCCTCGTTGCGATACCCTTCGAGAATTTTCGAATGAATCACCTGGCTGGCAACGTTCATGAACGCGGTCACGTCCACGCCCTCGGCTTCGCTCAGGTGAACGCCGCCGGCGTTGCGGGGGTCCATCATGCGAACCCACTCCCGACCGTCCGGCACAAGGCTCTCGGCCAGATCGCGGATGCTGAAATCTTCGGGCCGCAACTGGCCCGCTGTCAAAGCTTCGGATAAATGCTGGACCGTCTTCCCCGGCCCGTCTTGCTCGTATCGCCGCCGCAGTTCTCGATATCTAATTGTTCCCACGGTTCTTTTCTCCAAATCTTAATCGTTCATTACTGTTTCTGAAGTGACTTGTCAGACCCCGGCTCTAGGCCGTCGTGCCGTTCACGCCGCCGTGCATTATGGTCGAGCAAATGTCGATCAGAATGCTGGTGGCCGAAGTGCCCGCCCTTTTGGCCGCGCGTCCGATGGCATATGTGCTTCCGCTTGCAACCACCACCTGCTGGTCGAGCAACGCGTCGCCGCCGATGTTTTCCTCCGGCCCCACCTGCTGTCCCAGCTCGAATGTGCCGCTGCTGCAATCGAACTCGAACACGCCCGATGTGGCCACGCGAATCGAGTCGGTGTCGCCCGCGCGGCTGCGCTGCATGGCAACGCCTAAGAACTTACCGGCAAACAACGCCTGATTCGTCACCTTGCTGCCCTGGTCTGCCTGGGACGAAGCCGGCTTGGCGTCGTCGCTGTCGAGATAAACGAGATCGCCGATCTCGATCACCGTTGCCGAATCCACGGCCGACATGACCGGATTCGTGTCCCCATAACGCCACCGCATTTTATCGCTCATTTTTCTTAACTCCTGTTATTGAATGGTTTAATCTCAACCAACACTGATCGCCTTCACAAACGACCCCATATCGTCCAAAACATCCTCCAAGCGAATCTGGTCGCGAGAGATGGGCTTGCCTTCTGCCGCGCACGTTTCGCTCTCGCGCTGCTGGAGCCGGCCCACCAGTTCGGCCCGCTCCGCAATCAGTTCGCGAACCGTCTCCTCGTCGTCGGCCTCCAATAGCGAACGCATGAACCGCGCGCCCACCATCGCTTGCCCACGGCCGTCCGCCGTATCTGGATGCGGCAAATCGTGCTCCGAGAGCAACTCGCGGATCAGCAAGTCCCGCCGTACGATCGACGCCGACTCGCGCAGCTCCTCCAACTCTCGCCGCAGCGACTCCTGCTCGCGGCGACTCTCCGCAAGCAACTGCTCGACCAACTCGGGCCGCGCCCGCCGCAGCAACTCGACGTTAAGCCGAGCTAGAATAGCCTCGCTAAGAGCATCGTCCCCGTCGCCCGCTTGATTCTCGTCGACCGAACCTTCGGCTGATTTATCAAATGCCGATTCGAACAGTCCCGCGGTCGTGGCCGGATCGGCAACCAGATCGACACTCTGCACCACGTCGATCGACTCGACATCAACGTGCTCGCCACGCCGCACAGTTCTGGCTCGCACATTATGCGAAAACCCCACGTTCTCCGCGGCGTGTTCGGCATCCCAAATCAACTGCTCGGCCAAAGCGTGCTTGGGATTGAAGTGAAAATCGGCAAACAGCCCCTCCTCGGGCCGCATGCGAACTTTGCGAATCGCGCCGATGCGATCTTGATAGTCGCGCGGACCGCCCGCCCCGCCCGCACCACCCGCGCAGCCCTTGGCATGGTTAACGTTGACCTTCGCCCCCTCGTAAAGCTCGACCGCCCGTGCAAGCGTCTGCGACGGATAACGGCGGCCGTTGCGCGAGTTCATCCCCAGGATCTTCACGCCGCGAATGATACCCGCGCCGCGATCCACCCGCATTTTCACCCCACGCGAATCGACATACTCGCGAAGCATTTCATTCATCGTGCCATTCCTTATTGTGAACATGATGGTTGTGTGTGTTGTTTGACCTATGAGCTATGAGGTTTCAGGTAATGTTAGCCGCCGAGCTTGCTCGCGTTCGGCACGGTCGCACTAACATAGATTCCAACCCGCCTCCTACTCCCTGTTCCCAGTCATCTCAAATCTCAAACCTCATGGCTCAAAGCAAATCGAATAAAAAAAAGCCCACCATGAACCAAAAGGGGTTCGTGATGGGCTCGTTGAGATACCGACCGTGAAGGGTCGGCTCTTGCGATACCTGTTGTGTGTTGCAATCGCCAAATGCTAGCGATTGGCTGCTACCGTTCTATCTTCTCCGTGTTGCGGCGAATGTGCTGGATCGTTCCGTCCTGCACGCTCAACTCGATCCCCGCCGTGCCGTGATAGCCCCGCTGCATAACCTCGGAAAGAATCTCGGCCATCGCCGAGCGAAGCAATCCGATCATCCGTTCATTGGCCGGTTGTTTTTTCCCGTGAGTAATCATGGACACAAGCATACGACCTACCTGAACAAAATTCAAGTCTTTTTTTGTGCCACCTGAAACACCCTACAGACTGCCCAGAATCTCCCCAAACTCGCGTTTCAATTCCGGCATGGCCCCGGCCCGCGAGGCTACCATTGCCCCCACGCGATTCGCCAGGGCCGCTTGCTGTTCGGCCGCACGGCCGGCCAGGCGGGCAGTTATCCAGGCGGCCGTGAAAGCGTCGCCGGCGCCCACGGCGTCTACCAGTTCGATGGCCACCCCGGGGCTATCGACAACCTTGTCGCCGTCGACCAACAGACAGCCGCGCTCGGCTTGCGTTACGCAAACGGCATCCACTTCGTAACGCTCTTGCATGGCACGACAAAACTCGACCTCGCCTTTGCAATCCAGACCCAAAACCTTGGCCAAGAGCGGCACCTCGGCGTCGTTAAGCTTCACCAACCGCGACGCCCGCAGGGATTCGTCCAGCGTCTCACGTGTGTACCAATCCTGGCGGATATTTACGTCGCAAACCACCAGGCAATCGTCGGCCGTGTGGGCCAGGGCCTTTTGAATCGAGCCGCGTGAAACCTCGCCGCGTTGCGCCAGACTACCGAAACATACGGCGGCCGCGCTTTCCATCAAGGCGGCCAACGTCGCATCATACTGGATATAGTCCCAAGCCACCTGCTGGTGGATCGTATACTGCGGATGATCGGCACGCGACGTGTCCACGGTCACGGTTCCGGTCGGATGCTCGGCGTCGCGCTGCACGTGCTGGGTGTCGAGCCCCTGCCGAGCGAGAAACTCGACCAGCTCGTCACCCGGCGCATCCTTGCCCACCCGCGAACAAACCACGCCGTCGCAGCCCAACTGCCGTGCCTGAAAAGCCACGTTGGCCGGAGCCCCGCCCGGTCGACGCGAATCGTCGAAGCAGTCCCAAAGAAGTTCACCAAGCCCCACAACAATTCGAGTCGCTTTTGCATCCGACATTTTTTTCCGTCATCCCGTAAAACAGGTTTTTGAATCTTCCCCCCACGAAGCATGGCCACATGTAAACAATACCAGGATAACACAATCCGGCCCGCTTTTTAAGGTATATATTGATTGACGCTGATGTTTATAGCTGGGGGGCATATCATGTATTCGATTGAAAAAACCGGTTACGGGTTCAAGCTCACACTGGCCGGACACATGAACGCCGAAGAGATCGGCAATTGGATAAAACTCTGCAAAGAAGAGCTAGACACGCAAGTGCCCGGCTTCGGCGTCCTGCTAGATATGCGAAAACTCCAACCGCTACCCGAAGACGCACTCCAAGATCTACGCAAAGCCCAGTGGCTGTTCAAGACCACGGGCATGGTCCGCTCGGCGATCATTGTCAACAGCGTCGTGCTTAAAACGCACCTGACACACATGGCCAAACAATTGGGCATCTACAACTGGGAACGCTACATCGATGCCTCGACGGATTCCGACTGGGAAAAAACCACCATGGATTGGATCGAACGAGCAGTCGATCCCGATACGGCTGTGGCTGTTTATTAGGCATCGCAATGCGAGTGTGGCACGGCCCTGAGCAATGGGTAGCCCTGATAGCTCGTCTATCAGGGCGGCGCAGCCGT
>CAZISU010000111.1:0-10459 GCA_964541935.1 uncultured Planctomycetaceae bacterium
TTGTTGGGACCGTCATTTGCACTGCCTAAGCGGATATTGAACGACATTATCTTGACCGGCGCGGAAACGTTCGCCGCCGGCTTTTCATCCGCCCACAAATGCCGCGGGATAAGGCCGCCAAAAATGGCAATTAAAGCAACAATCAGAATGAGACGTAGAGCGGTGTTTGACATGTCTTTCGATTCCCAAAACAGAGGTTTATCTTATACCAAAAAAAGGAAACACAGTATCGAGCTAGAACGCGTATTACAAGTACGAATCATGCCCTATAGAGGCGAGGATTTTTATTTTGAGACTTGCTCAATGATATTGGTGGGGTCGCGGACGCATCCTACTTTTGTTGCGCGGCGAGGGCTTCCTTGAAAAATTTGAGCTGTTTGGCAATCAGGCCGCTATGGGGTTCTAGTCTGGCGGCGTTGGTTTGGGTTTTGACGGCGTTCTTTAGGTCGCCCTTGGCGTAGTAGCAATGAGCCAGGGTGTCGAGGTAGCCTCCGTTTTGGCGTTGTTGTTCCAGCGACTTGAGAGAAAAACGCAATGCTTCATCCAGGTCGCCTTCGGTGTTGGCTACCAGCCAGGCAAACTGGTTGTACCAACTCATCACGCCCGGGTGCTTTAGGGCTTGCATACGCATGTGGTCGGTCGCCGCGCGGATATACTTTTTGACCTTAGCTTGGAACTCGGGCGTGGAATTTTTGAGACGATAGCAGGCGATGAGGACGTCGATTTCCGACGGATCGGCGGTTAGTGCGGCTTCGAGCAATGTGCGCTGCTTGTCGGTTTGGCCCTTGGCCTTGTGGTATTCGGCGAGGAAGTAACCCCGGCGGGCTTCGAGGCTTTTGATGTTCATCTCCGGAAAACCCTGTAGTTGACGCTCGAGTTTTTTTGCTCTTTCGTTGAGATCTTTCAGCTTGTCGGCGGCCTTTTTCTTTTCCGCTTCGAGTGCCTTCAATCGATCGATGAGCGCGTTGAGCACGGAAGCGGCGCGAGCGTCCTGCGACTGGTCGTGATGCATTTCGGACAGATAGGAATATGCCAAGCAAACGAGCTCGTCGTCGACGTTGCCGGATTCCATGCAACGTTGATACTCGCGGCGAGCCCAATCGAATTGTCCCTGTTTTTGTAGTCGATAGGCCGATTCGAAGTGGGCCGCGAGTTGTTTATCTTCGTCGCCGTGATAGAGATTCAGAGCCAGTTGGGCCGCTTGCTCGACCTCTTCGGCGGGCTTACCTCGTTTGGCGAGGGCCTGGGCCAAGGCATATAGCGTTTGGCGAGGGTTTGCGGCGAACATTTCGGCCAGTTCGGCCGGCTTCTTGCCCAGCGTCTTCCAGGCCTGTTGCTCGATCAGCCAGGGCACCAAAGGGTAGAGTACCACGGCATTCTTACTACGCAGCGCGAGCAGACGCTTGAATGCGTCGGCCTTTTGTGGGTTACTGCGATTGAGGGCGAAGGCCCATTGGATGTCGTAATGAACCAACGCCTCGATAATCTGGCGGTCGGTGCGGACGTTGCCGCGCTTGAGCAGATCGTTTTCCTGGCGAACGAACTCGGTCCAGCGGTCCAGCGCGGCGGCCGGCGCGGTGGAAAATTGAAGCGAAGCGAGAAGCCATTGGGTGCTTGTCTTGTGGCTGCTGCTGCCAAGATGCTTATGCAACGAGGGGCCCAGGCGAGCGACCATGCTGGGGTTGGCGGTCTGCCACTGCAAAATGGCAGTCGCCGCGTGCTTGGACAGCAATTCCGAACGCTGGAAACGGACCAGACGGCAAAGCGGCGTGAGGCCCTCGCCTTTTGGCAAAGCGGCCAGGCCACGCATTACCTTGAGCTTATCGCTATGTGATTTAGTGCGATAATCCTTAAGAATGCTACGCACCTTTGGCGAGTCGCTATTGTCGGCGAAATCTACTTGCAACAGCCGCAGGAGATATCTGGCCCGCGCGGCTACCTCGGGATCTTCATGGTTTTCGGCCTGACTCAACGCGTCGAAGGCATCGAAGCCGATCTGCGCCAATTGCTCTTGCGCTCGGCGGCGGAGGCGGTAATCGTCGTTGCCGAGCTGCTCGATGAGCTTGGCGATGCGATCTTGGGGCGTTGGTTTGGCTTGGGTTTGCGGCGATGGGGTGGGGTTATCGGCAGCGTTGCTTTGTGCTGTGTTGCTTTGTGCGAAAATGAAGACCGCCGCCGCGAGCAAAGCCGCCCGGGTTATAGCCGAGAACAGGTTCGATGTCTGCATTCGCGACATGGCGTTTAACGCGGGGACAAGCCCCGCCGCTAACAATTTTGTTGATTATATTGCTGCCAACACGCCACGCACGTAGCCGACCGATTCGGCCAGGCCGGGCATGGGGGCGCCGGGGTCTTTTTCGAATTCGAATGAAGCGTTGCCGCTGTAATTGGTCTCGACAAGCGCCGCGAGCACGGCCGGAAGGTCGATTACGCCGCGGCCGGCTTCTATGCAACGCCCCTTGGCTGCCGCCAACGAGACGTCCTTGAGGTGGATGTCCAACATGCGGTCGGCGAACCGTCGGGCGGTGGCGGCCGGGTCGCAGCCAGCACGCATCGTGTGGCCGATATCCATGCAATAGCCGATGCGTCGGTCGAGATCTTTGATCTTCTCGTGGGCAGATTCGACGGTGGGATATACCTTGTCGCCGGGCCCGTGGTTGTGGATGGCCACGGCAATGTCGGTCTCTTTTACCAAACGGTCAACCAGCCCAAGCGTGTCGGGCATGGGGACGCCGACGATGATTTTCATGCCGGCCATTTTGGCATGTTTGAAAGCCTGTTTGACGGCCGCTTCGTCTTTCATGTATACGACTCCACAGCCGTAGATGGTGACGCCGGCCGCTTTGGCTTTCGCGACGGCCGCGTCGATCGTTTCCTGCGGGGCATCCAAGGGGAGATGGAACGATTTCAGGCAAACCTGCGTAAGCCCCAGGCGGGAGGCCATTTTTAGCGTTTCGTCCAGCGTGAATTTGCGAGTGGTGTAGGACGCCAAGCCGAGTTTGAAGGGGGCTTCTTTTGGGGACGACTGCTCCTTTGCATGGCCGGAAGCCGTGAGGGAGAGTGAACCCGCGGTTGCTAATGCGGCTCCGGCCGCGGTGATGAACTGGCGTCGGGAGTGGTTATTCATGGTTTGCGCTGGCTTTCTAGGTGTGGGGCGCTATGCGGATTTGGACTTGAGACTTGAGACTTGAGATTTCAGATTTCAGATTTCAGATTTCAGATTTTAGGCTTTGGCCTTTGAACATTCCTTCCTCATGTGACATTCATTTGTCACGGAAGATCGTGTCCCATCTTGTCGCGTTTGGTTGTCATGTAACGTTCGTTATGTTCGTGTATTTCGCATACGATGGGAACCTGATCGACGACTTCGAGGTCGTATCCCCCGTAAATGAAAGCGTCGGTCTTCTTCGAGTTGTTCGTCAACAGACGAATCTTCGATATGCCCAGGTCTTTGAGGATCTGAATGCCCACGCCGTAGTCGCGGCTGTCGGCCTGATGTCCCAGAGCAATATTGGCTTCGACGGTATCCATGCCCTGGTCCTGCAGGTCGTAGGCCTTGATTTTTTCAACCAGCCCGATACCACGGCCTTCCTGGGGCAGGTAGACCAAGATACCGGTTCCTTCGTCGCCAATCATTTGCATGGCCAACTGGAGTTGGTCTCCGCAATCGCAACGTAGCGAGGCCAGAAGATCGCCGGTGAAACACGAGGAATGTAGACGTACGAGCGGGGCTTCGACCTTGCTAGGGTCGCCCCAAACCACGGCCACCGGTTCTAGCGATTCGTATTTGACGCCGTAAGCATGGATTCTGCCGACACCGACCTTTGTGGGCAAGTCGGCCTCGGCCAGACGGTAGATCAGTTTCTCGCTACGGCGACGGTAGCGAATCAACTGCTCTATCGTGATGATCTCCAGGTCATATTCTTTGGCCATCGCGAACAGATCATCGCGTGGCGCGCGGTCGCCGTTTTCGCCTAATATTTCGCAAAGCGACCCGGCCGGGTGTAATCCGCTCAGGCGGATAAGATCCACGGCGGCCTCGGTGTGACCGGCGCGACGCAGAACGCCGCCTTCCTTGGCCGTGAGCGGGAAGAGATGCCCGGGGCGGACGAAATCGCTGGGCTTGCTCTCGGGATCGACAATCGCCAGGATTGTTGTGGCTCGTTCCTGGGCGGTGATTCCAGTGCGGCTGCTAATGTGGTCGACGGGAACAGTGAAGTTGGTTTCCAGCGGGGCCGTGTTTCTTTCTACCATTGGTGGGAGATCAAGACGCTCGGAAACTTCGGGCAAGATCGGCATGCAGAGTTGACCGCGGCCGTGAGTGATCATGAAATTGACGATTTCGGGCGTTGTCTTTTCGGCGGCGCAAACGAAATCGCCCTCGTTCTCACGATCTTCATCGTCCATTACGATGACTACTTTGCCTGCGGAGATAGCTTCAACGGCGGCGTCGATTGATGAAAGTCGGTCTGACACCAGTGCCTCTTTTCTGTTTTTTGTCTTTTTTAGCGGTGTGGCACACAATATCTGTGCCGTAGTAACGAATAAATGCGGGGCAGTTGACGAAGTTGGTCGCTCAAGCCAGAGGTTGAACCCGCCCTGCGTGGGGGTTAAGTTAATGGAAGGGCCACAACAACAATTCTAATTTTATGTCCTAGGACGATGATTTACCAATAGCCCCAGTAGGGGGCTTGCACTGCGTGAGGATTTTGATGCATTCTGGCTTATCGGCTCGGTTTTTTACTCTAATCACTACAGCAACAGTTTGCTTTTTGGCGATCGGCCCATCTAGCGGATGGGGCGACGAATTGAAGTACGAAACACTTCGCAAGGTTGTTTTCGCGCGGCGTGGCGATGTCAAACTGCTGGCTGAAATATATCGACCGATAGGCATCGGCCCGCATCCAGGTGTGCTTTTGATCCACGGAGGCGGTTGGCTGGGTGGCAACCGCTACCAGCTTACCAGAATAGCCCGGCAGATGGCACCGTTGGGCTACACGGTAATGGCCATCGAATATCGGCTGGCTCCAAAAGATAAATTCCCCGCGCAGATAGATGATTGCCGCGAGGCGCTGAAGTGGATGCGGGAAAACGCAGAGGAATACAAGATAGACCCGCAGCGTTTGGGAGTGTGGGGCTATTCGGCCGGAGGACATCTGGCGGCACTTTTGGGCACGACTAGCCCGTTCATCTCGGCGGTTGTGGCCGGCGGAGCACCTTGCGATTTTACGCCCGTTAAGCCGGACAACAGTTTTCTGGCCTACTGGCTAGGCGGTACACCACGCGAGGTGCCCGAGGCTTATAAAAACGCTTCGCCGGCAGTTTTTGTCTCGGAAGACGATCCGCCGTTTTTCTTCTATCACGGCCAATCCGATTTCCTCGTGCCCCTCGACCAGCCCAAAAACATGGCCCAGCGGCTGAAAGATGCCCGCGTGCCGGTCGAAATCTATACCATCGAGAAAGTCGGCCACGCCAGGGCCATGCAAAACGAGAAAGCGGTGGGGCGCGGTATCGAATTCATGCATAAATATCTTTCCGACAAGACCGCTAAGGGCGAGTGAGATTCATATTGCCCCGGAAAGTAGGAAAATCTGGTTATCCGTGCCGATTTTTCCGATTTTCTTGATTCTGGCGACTTTTTTGCCGATACGAAAAGCCGATACATAGCGCCGCGGCGTTATGTCCACTGGGTAACAATCGGTTATGCCTCTATTGGACGGCAGAATAAAAGGAATCAAGTAATGTTAAGAAAAGTCGCGGTTTTTGCTCCCCTATTAGGGTTAATGGTCTTTGCCAGTGGGTGCTGCAGTGTTGGGCCGTGTGGTACTGGCATGTCGTGCGATCCGTGCGGCGCTACGTGTGGCGACACGTGCGATGATTCATGTGGTGATTGCGGTGATTGCGGCACTTGCTCAACAGTTTGTAGCACACAGTGCTGCTTCCCCAACCCGCTGCATTGGGTTGGCGGGCTGTTCCATAAGGCCTCTTGCTGCGATTCCGGCTGCGGCGAGCTTTACTGGGGCGGCTGGCACAATTACCCACCCACGTGCGATCCGTGCGGCCGCTGTGGTGAGTGGATTGGCGACGAAGGCGTAGGTTGTTACGAAGGCTGCGGTTGCAATCAGGGATGTTCGACGTCCGGAGGCTCTTGTGCGGATTGCCAAGGAAACGCCGCGATGCCCGAGGGCGTGGAGATCATTTCGCGGGCCGATCAGCGCATGTCTGCGCCGCATAAGCCGAATAATCCGGCCCCCAATCGTGTGCCCACCAAGGCCGCACCGAAGCCGGTGAAAAAGTCGCCGCAGGCCAGACGTCCTTACTACGGTCTTCCGCGTAGATAACAGGCCGGCTCCGCGGGAGAGGTCTTAGGATAAAAAACACGCCGGCACGAATTTATCGTGTCGGCGGTTTTTGTTTAAGGTTTAAGGTGGACTCAGCAATGACGATCAGTGGTATTGAAGCGGTTTTGGAGATGCTGTCCGGATACGGCGTGCGGCATATTTTCGGCAACCCTGGTTCGACGGAATTGCCTCTGACCGAAGCGCTGGTGAACCACCCTACGATCGAGTACATCCTGGCGTTGCAAGAGGTTCCGGCCATGGCCATCGCCGATGGGTTTGCGCAGGCTTCACGTTCGGTGGGCGTGGTGAATCTGCACATTTCCTGCGGGTTGGGCAACGCCATGGGCATGCTTTATAACGCGTATCGCGAGGGCACGCCGCTTGTGGTGACCGCCGGGCAGCAGGACCGTCGCTTGTCTTTTCGGGAGCCCATCCTCTACGGCGACATGCTCTCCGTGGCGAAGCCTTGGACCAAGTGGGCCGCCGAAGTGAATTGCGTGACGGATGTTCCCGCGGCCGTGCGCAGGGCCGTACAAACGGCCATGACGCCGCCCACCGGGCCGGTCTTTCTTTCCTTGCCGATCGACGTACAAACCGAAGTGGCCGAGTTGGATCTAACACTGCCGCGGGTTCCGGACGTGTTGGTGCGTCCGCCGCTGGAAGCCGTGCGGCAAGCGGCCGGCGTGTTGGCCGAGGCCGAAAATCCCGGCATTCTGGTGGGCAGCCGGATCTGTGAAGCGGATGCCGTGGGCGAACTGGTGGCGGTTGCCGAGCGGCTGGGAGCGCCGGTCATTCACGAGCCGGCCACATCGCACGGGCGGTGTAGCTTCCCGTCTGAGCACCCGCTTTTCGCGCCGCTTTTGCCCTTCTGGTCGCCGGATGTGCGCGAGCGGCTGATGGCGTTCGACGTGCTCTTGGTGGTGGGCATGAAGTTGATGCAGCAGTATATATACCACGAACCGATCAACGCGGTGCCCAAACATATTCGCATCGTGCAATTGGACGACGACCAGTGGGAATTGAACAAGAACTACCCGATCGAGGTGGGCGTGATCGGCCACCCGAAGCCGTCGCTGCTGGAACTGGACGACAAGTTGAAAAAGGCCATGTCCACCGAGCAAGCCGCATTTGCAAAAGAACGATTGGCTAAGTGGGGTGAGGTTCACACTCAGACACGCCGCTCGTTGCAAGCCAAGGCACAAAGCCAGCGCGAGCAACGTCCGCTGACACCGCTGTGCTTGATGGATTCGCTGGCCCAGATCCTGCCGGAAGACGTGGCCGTGATCGAAGAGTCGCCGACCACGACGATGGGCGGATATTTCGAACGTGTTGGGGCCTTGAAGAACACGAGCGGATATTTTGCACAACGCGGCTGGGCCCTGGGCTGGGGCATGGGCTGTGCCGTGGGTGTGCAAATGGCATGGCCCCGACGGCCTGTCTTGGCGTTGATCGGCGACGGGTCGGCCATGTACGGGCTGCAAGCTCTGTGGACGGCCGCCCGCTATCAAGTGCCGGTGACCTTTGTGATTTGCAACAATACCGAATACAAGATCCTCAAGGATTGCGCCAAGGTCTTGGATTTGCCCAAAGCGAAGCAGGATCAGTTCGTGGGCATGGATATCGTCGATCCTCGCGTGGACTACGTGGGGCTCTCGAATTCGCTAGGTGTTTCGGCCTGCCGCGTGGAGGGGCCGGAGGAGTTGAGCGAGGCCGTGAAGCAAGGCTTGGCGGGTGATCGGCCGCGGTTGATCGAGGTTGGGGTTCGGAGGCCAGGGGAAGGGGAAAGGGATTGTTAGCGGGCGCGTATCAGGGGAAGCATGACCGCTATGAGAAGTGACCAGACAACTATCGAGGTGGGTTCGGGAATGACGGCCGAGTCGATCCAACTGGTGTAGGCGGAAATCAACATGCCTCCGCCGGCGGAGCCAAACAGAGGGTGCTCCGGGCCACCGGTGAACTGGCCGGCGACGGTGTTGATGCCGACGATTTTCCATTGGTTTTCGTCAAAGATGAAGCTGGGCGAGCCAGAATCTCCCGGGCCGAGTTGGCCCTCGATGTCGTTGCCCAAGGTTGAGCCGCCGATCATGTTCGTGGTTTCGTCCGGGCCATCGAAATCGAAGGTGAAGATTTCAGCCGGTCCAACGCCTTCATCGTCTGCACTAAATTGATCTATGACGTTCTGGCCCATGCGTTTGATCGAGGAGCTACTGGAGCCGTCGAGATAGCCGCTAACACCGTCGCCCGATTTTCCGTATCCGACCATGGTGAACACGTCGCCCAGGAGAACCGTGTCGCGATAGAGTTCATAGATGGGCACGGCGTCGGGCAGGGGGCTTGATAGCGTGATGATTGCCAGATCGTCATTAATCGAATTGTTGAAACCGGTGAAGTGTGGGTGCATTGCCAGATCGCTGGCAACGATGGAGTGAGACAGGGAGGATCCGAAATTCAGGTTGAATGTAATGCCTAGCTGCAAATCGGCAATGCCATTTGAATCCAGGTCGAAGGTGTGCGCGGCGGTAAGGATGTGGTAGGGGCTGATGGGTACGGCCGAGGCGCGAAAATTGCCGAACTCGCTAGAGACACTCAGACTTCCCACGCCAGCGAATGGAGAAGTGGTGGTATTGGGGTCGACGCGGTCATCAGGCGAATCCGCTGGTGAGCCGGTGGGATCACCAGCGAGCACTAGGGGGTAATACTCGCACTCGATAGATGCCTGGAGCGTGACACTGCCAGCAAAAACGAACAGGATGCCGCAGCCGAGGGCTGTCAGCAACCGCGATCGGGTAATCATCTTAAGGTGCCTTATTCCGAAATTCCAAGCAGGCCGATCAAGTTGTTTGCGATTAGCAGCAACCTGTAATTTTTAATGTACTCGACACATCGCTAGTGCCATTGGCTGGTATGCAGCTAGTGGTACCTGTGGTGTTGATCGCCAGGGCCGGGGTGGTCTATTTTTTCCGCCGTAGCGAAAGACTCAAGAGGCAGGCGAGTCCGACTGCGAGCAGCGCCAGGCTTGTCGGTTCGGGTACAACCGTGAAGTTTGTCTTGATAACGGCGCGGTCACCGGCGGAAAGCTTGAACACAAGCTCGGTCCCGAGCGTGGAAACTACGGCACCGCCCGGTACGGCAAAGCTGTCGGAATAGGTGGCGGTTCCACTGGGAGCGGCGGTGAGCGTTAAGCTGCCAGCAGCGACCAGGGACTCGTGATCGGCGCCGTCGATAAGCGACATGTAGACTGGATCTGAGCCATTGTCGCAGAATGTGGCCCCGTCGCCGTTGACATCAATGAGTTCGATATCGATGTAGCCGCTGGTTTGGGTCGGCGCCGCAAGGGCGATGCTGTTCATATCGAAGCTCAATGAGAACGTGACGTCGACATTAGCGAAGTTCTGGACGTTGAATTCACCGTCGAGGACGGGATCGACGTCGCCACTGATCGTCCAATCGATGCGCGGAGAGCTGTTTCCGATGGCATTGATAAAAGTAACGCCGGATTCACTGAATAGGCCATTGGCATTTGGTTCGGCAATGGGGTCGATTTCGCTCAACGGGGTCCATGTCACCGAATCTGCTTGCCCTGTAAATGTGATGTCTTGAATTGCAGCCGCGCTAGCCATACCGGCAATCAGCGCCACAAGTAAAAATGCACACACGACTCGTCCGACTAGCTGTGAAAAGAAAACCATCTTCACCCTCTCTTTCTAGATGCAGTGTAAATCGAATATCAATAGGATGATTTAAGAAAGCCTACATTCTGAGTATTTCACCCAATTAACCCACAATAATCGTTTTACATCGGTAAAACAATAGGCTGCCCCCGATTTTTACGATGTTTTTTTCTACTGGGGGGGCAGGTGAGTGAGGCCTAGCGTGCCTGGTTTGTATGCTTAGGGAAAGGGGTTATTTGCGGGTATTACACCATTTATAACTGCTTTTTATGGCAATATAAGCAGGCTAATTCGAGCGAATCTGGCAATTGGGCAGGCTCTCTTGAAGACGTTGGGCGCCTTTTTCGCTGATGCCGGTTTGGGTTACCATGAACTTCTTGAGCGAAGTTAGCTTGACGAGCGCGTCGATGGCGGCGTCGGTGATGGCCGTTTCGCTAAGGTTGAGCT